>DATIQI010000138.1:0-18168 GCA_035470985.1 Acidobacteriota bacterium | reverse complement strand
ATCGCCAACGCCGTGCAGGCCCTGGAGCAGGTGGACCGCCCGCGCCAGCTGATCCTGCGCACCTCCGCGTTCGGCGGCACGGTCGGCTCGCTCCAGCTCGTACGGAATCACCGTCGCCGGATTGAATGGGTTCGGGCGGTTCTGCCTCAGCGCGACCCGGTCCACCGGTGCGGGGGGCGGGAATCCGTCGATTGCGACACCGCCGATCTGGAGCGTGAGGGGGGCGGCCAGATCGCTAACCCAGAATCGAAGATGCTGCACCGACTCCCACGTGGGGTTCCCGACGGAACGAAATGCTTCGTCGGTGAATGGAATGCGGAAGAGCCTCCAGCCATTGTTCGGCCCGACGCTCGCGTAACCGGGGTAGTCCGCGGCCACATCGATCGCTACGTGCTCCGAGCCGGAGAGATCGATGGAAGCCTCGAAATAGTCGTTGGCGGTGTCGAGGTCGCCGTCCCGGTTGAGATCCTCGGTGTCCGGGCGCGCGGACGGCGATCCGAGCCCGTTCAATTCGAAGTTGTTGATGGTCGAGTAGTCGTCGGGAGCTTCCTGGACGTGGTAGCGGTAATCGTCCCCGTTCGGATCGGGGTTGGCGCTCGCGTCGTAGCCGGGCTCCAACGCCGAGATGACCCCGTCGAATCCGGTGTCCTCGAAGTTGTAGCTGGTCGGCACTCCGCCGTCCAGGCGGCCGTCGCCGTTCTTGTCTTCGGTGTCGAGTTGGCTGTTCGGCGTTTCCACCCGGCTCCAGAACGCATCCTCACCGACACGGCCGAGATCCACATGAAGGAAGGCCTTCGTCGTGCCGTGATCCTGCGTGAAGTCATTCACCCAGATTTCGATGAATCGCGAATTCGAAAGATCGGCGCTCGACTGCGACAGGGCCTGAGTCAGGCCTGCCCAATCCTCCGGGCCGAGGGTCGTCTCGCCCGTCGGCGCGCCCAATCTCCAATCGAGCACCCGACGATCGTTGTCGCCCCCCTCTCCCACGGTCAGTGTCGGGTCGAGATCGCTCTCGTGCACCGCTGTGGGCCCGTCGGGCCAGGGGTTGTACCACTCGAGCCGGGCGTGGTCCGACACGAGGAAGGAGACCGGCGTGGTCGCCGATCCGCCGGGCACCACCCTCTCGACCGGGACGCTGGACCACATCCAATCCGGCCGCTCCAGCGAGGGAGCGGCCGCGCTGCTCACGGACGGTGCCGCGCTGAGCACCGCCAAAGTGATCAGGGATAGGGCTAGTGCGGCGTGCTGCTGCAGGTTCCGCCGGGGTTCCATGGGTCGCTGCCTCCCCCGAGGAGTGCTTGTCTGCCCCCTGGGCGGGCGCCTCGAGGGGGGGGAGGCGCCGACCGATGGTCTCAACGACACTCCCAAAGAATTGAACCGGGAGATGTCGGGTGCGGTTCCAGGGCCGGAGGCGTGCCCGGGGCCTATCCCCGCCTCATCGCCTCCACGCAGGCCAGCACCGCTTCCGGCTTGAACGGCAGCTGGCGGCTCGTGCTCGCGATGGAGCACCACTCGTCTCGGAACATCACGATCAAGCCGCCGGCGTCGCCCACACCCTGAACCGCGGTCAGGACGCGCGGGTCCACCAGGTCGTGCAGCCCGTGGCCCGGCTCCCCCATCGCGCCGATGATGTTCGTGCCCGCAAGATCGGAGGGAATCTCGATCCGCTTCAGCCCCGCCGGCTGCGCGTCGTAGTCACCCGTCGCGAGCGAGCCGAGCATCTTGGACGCGAGCCCGCTCCCGATGGCCGTCGGCTTCACGACCAACATCAGTCCCGCCGCGGTGCGCCGCTTCAGCGGAAAGAGGAACTCCTCTTCCGCGATCGAGTGTTGCTCATCGTGCGCGTCGCGCCGCTTCACGTAGAAGTAGATCGAGTCGTTCCCCCGCCGCTGGGGCTTCTCGACCTGGTAGCGGAACTGAGGGTTCCCTTCCAGCTTCGCGACGATCTCCTCGAGGCGTCCCTTCTCGTCGGGACATGGCTGGAACCCGAGGGCCGCCGTGGACTGCTTCAAGGCGACCGAGGCCGCGCCCTGGCTCTGGATGGCCCGGATGATGAAGACGACGACCAGCGCCGCGACGATCGTGATGGCTACGTAGACGAGCATCGCTCTTGGCGCGCCGGATCCCCGTTACCGCGTCAGCCAGCCCGCGATCGCGAGCCAGCCCGGCGAGGTCGCGAGCGCGATGCGAAGCGCCTGCGACACGACCACGAAGACCAGGCCCCAGACGAATGCCGGATGGAACCGGCCGTTTCGGACCCGATCGTAGATCATGGAGCCCAGGATCAGGAGGTCGGCCAGGCCGAAGTAGCCGGGCAGGCCGAGCGGGGCGATGAAGGGAATCCGCGCCAGGGCCGGAACGGTGATCGAGAGCGTGGCCACGAGCATCAGCCGCTTGTGGACGTCGGTCCGGCGCCGGAAGGCGAGCGCGGTTCCGACCAGCGCTGGAAAGACGATCATGTCGGTCATCGAGATCAGCATGAAGGAGAGCGCCGGAGGCGCGCCCGGCGGCGAGAAGCCCCGCTTCGCCGAGTAGATCGCGGCCAGTATGCCGACCACGACCATCGCGGCCGCAAGGAGACCGCCGGCCACGCCGAGTTTCCGGTGGATGTCGGTCCGCCTCACCGCCACGAGCCTCACCTGCGTGAAGAGGAGCGCGACCCAGGCCGAGAAGAGCACGCCGTGAACGACCAGGAGCCCCGTGAGCGTCCGCGACTCGAAGAGGGGGCGGAGATAGAACGACGGTGCGAACCCCGCGAAGACGATGGCGGCGATCAGGGCCGCCATGAAGGTGTAGAAGCGTCGATCGGGGCGGCGGGCCGCTACGGCCGCCTTCGGGGTCGAGTTCACGAGCGGTCCTCCACCTAACGCGCCACGATCACACGCCCGACCTCCGTCCCTTCCACCGCCTCGATCCGGTAGAAGTAGACGCCGGACGGAAGAATCGCTCCGTCATCGCCGAGGCCGTCGATCGTCACGTCGTGACGGCCGGCCGGCGAGTTCGCGTCCTCGAGGTGCCGCCGCACGAGCCGCCCCTGAAGGTCGAAGAGAGAGACGCGCACGCGTCCCGGAACGGTGGTCAGGAACGTGAGCGATCCCGACGGATGGATGGGGTTGGGCGACAGGGCCGCGGAGAGCGCCGCGCCGGGGCGCGGGGCGTCGCCCCCCGGGGTCGTGCCGTCGGTGTCGAACCAATCGGATCCGAGCTTCAACGTGTTGTCGAAGTCGTTTCCGAAGCACCCCGAGCCGAACATCGTGTGACCGTACCCCCCGAGCGACGTGGTGGGGACGATGTCGAGTGTGGCATCGCTCGTCACCCCCGACACGCTCAGCGCGCCGAGCCGGTAGCGGCCCGGGTCGCGGAACGTCGGAGAGCCCCAGCCGATGTGGCGATCGGTGCCGTCCTGCGCGTCCGCGTGCTTGATGTAGTAACCCATCGCGTCGGTCCAGGCGCCGTAGGTCAGCGATCCCGACATCACGCGGAAGACGACCTCGTACGAGTTGATCGTCAGAGGCAAGTAAGGCTCCGTCGGGCGAGTCGCATCCGATCCGTCACGGCGGTGATTCGTGTCGAGGTAGACGTCGATGGTCGTCGTGGCGGGCGACAGGAAGTCCTGCTCGTCGTGAACCGCATCCCCGTTGGTGTCGAGGAACATGTGCTGGGCCGGCGCGCTCACCGCGGGGAGACCGAGGAGCAGACCGAGAGTCATGGCACGGAGGAGTCGGCGCAACATGGGGTGCCCCCTTCGACGATGGGCCGCGTACCACGCGACAGCGGCCTTGGAAGCGTTAGGGACTGGGATCAATTATAGGAGCTTCGGGCGGGGCGTGAAATGGGGGGATTTTCCCTCCCGTGACGGGCAGGGAGGGTGGCCGGGCCGGGTGTGGCTCGGGGTCCCTAGCCGCCGCCGTCCGACTCTCGAACCCGCTGGAGGAACAGGGCCTCCCGCTCGGGTTCGTTCACCTGCTCGAAGTAGAAGCGTCGCAGCTTCTCGGGCCGGAGCCACCCGATGGTGCGAAAGACCGAGCTGGGCCGCTCGAGCAACTCGTCGAGCTGAGCGGGAAAGTCGGGCACGATGCCGCCGCGCGCGCGGAGCGAGTCCACCAGCACGGGATCCCACGTGAGGAGGCGCCCCGTATCGCCGCCCAGATCGACTTCCAGGCGGGGCACCTCCTGGTCCAGGTTCAGCACTCCGGTCGCGTTCTTGAAGAATGTCAGGTGCGCGCGGCGCTCGTTCAGGACGTACTCGGGCGAGGCCAGTTTCTCGTGCCCGACGCGGCCGCGATCCTCGATCGGCTGGCGCGCGATCCGCCTGTCGGTGAGTCCCGTGACGCACTCGAGCGCGACACGCGGGCGCGCGTAGTAAATCCACGCTGCTTCCCCTCCGTAGAACGCCACGCAAACCGGAAGCCCTTCGAAGAACGGCCGGAGCCGCTGGCCTTGGCGCCGCGCCACACCGTTCGCTTCCGGCGAATAGAAGTTCGGCTCGAACACGATGCCGCGGATCGTGGCGAAGGGATCGGTCGGGAGCGGGTAGGGCGTGAAGAGGATTCCCGCCGCGACGACTCCCGGCACGATCCACGCGAAGCGCGGCCGCGGCGCCGTGAGCGCGGCGATGCGGGTGATCCCCAACTCGATCAGGATCAAGAGGAGCGGCGTGATCGGGATCAGGAATCGTCCGAACATGAAGTCGCCCCCGACCCGGATCACGAACGCCATGTACGCGGCCGCGAGGATCGCGGCGAGGAGGACGCGCCGGCGCCAGAGTCCGAGCGCGGCGCTCTCTTCGGGGGCCCCGTCGCGCGATCTCCGGCGCCACGCGAAGAGAACCAGCGCCGGCCCGAGGAGGAGTGGCCAATACCTCTGGAAATAGAGCGCCGTGTAGAACGCGCCCTGCTTGTACCAGGCGATCGCCGCGGACTTGGCGTAATAAGTGTTCGGGAAGTAGTCGCCGAAGTAGCTCACGCGCCAGAGGGTGTAGGGCACCCAGAGGGCGAGGAACGCCGCGGCGAACGCGAGGAACGCGCGAACGCGGCGCGGCTCGGCGATGAGCAGGTAGAGCCCCGCGGCGCCGGCGAAGATCGGACCGTCGGGGCGGGTCATGGACGCGACGCCGAGCACCACTCCGGCGAGGGCGGCGCGCACGGGGCCGGCGCCGGCGTCGGTCCGCGCGTCGGTCCGCGTGCCGGCGCCCTTCGGCCCGGCCGAGCCTCGCGCCAGCAACACGTACACCAGCGTGACCTCGAGCGCGAAGAGCGAGGTCTCGAGCCCGCTCGTCGCGAAGAGATTCCAGTCGGGATGGAGCGCCGCGAGCATCGCCGCGATCGGAAGCCACGCGGTCGGGCCCGCCGCCTCGCGCCGCGACGCCCAGGCGTTCCAGGCGAGGAGTCCGAGCGCCGCCAGATAGCAGGCGAGGCCGCCGATCGTGGCCCAGCGCTCGGCGCTCGAGCCGATCCAGAGGCCGAACGAGATCCAGACCGTCCAGAGGAAGTTGCTGTACCCCTCGACCCGCTCCCCTTCGTTGAAGACGAGTCCGAGACCGCGCGCCAAGTTGTCGGCGTATCGAAAGGTGATGTAGGCGTCGTCGGAAACCCACGAGCGACGCCACGCCACCCCGACGCCGTAGAGGACGGCCGCGGCCGCGGCTAGCCGGAAGACGAGGGCGCGGACCTGGGTGGAGGCGGGCACCGGCGGAGGATAGCCCGGGGTCGGCGGAACCGCTACAAAGTCCGCTTGCGCGGCCGGCGGCCGGGAGGGATGATTCTCCCGTTCGTTTCACTCCCCGCGGTCGAGCCAGACCCACTCCCGGAAAGCGCGTACCCCTCCGTCGTTCCCGTGTCCGTGTCGGATTCCAGGTCGAAGCAACCTTTGCTTCGCGTCTTGGAGATAAGGGGGAATCCACCATGACTCGAACCATTAAACTCGCCGCGCTCGCGCTTCTCTGCACCTTGGCCTTGCTCCATCTCGCCGCCGTACCCGTCCGGGCGGCCAACGAGCCGGACGCGGAGACCGGTTCGGTGCCGCTCCTCGTGAGAACCAATGTCGATCTGACGCCGGAGGTCATTTCGGACATCGCGATCCGCACGGTCCGCGTGAGCCACGTCTGGCCCGAGATTCGAGCGATGGCCATCACCATGAACGAGTCGAAGATTCCGGAGCTGGCGGCCGATCCGCGGATCGATGTGATCGAAGCCGATCTGACCGGCCTGGTCGCGCCCAACGCGGTCGATCTGGCGGGAGAGGACATTCCGATCGAGTCGACGATCGCCCCGACCCAGGGCCTCGTGACGCCGGTTCAAACCTGGAATCTCGACATGGCCGACACGCCGGGTTCGGGATACACCGGCGCCGGCGTCACCGTCGCCGTGGTGGACGCGGGGCTCCCCCAGAACTGGCAGGAGTTCCTCCCGGCGGACTGCGTCGATCTCGAGCACGCCGCCGGTTTCGGCGCCGAGGGGTGGGGTGATCCGCACAGCCAGGTGACCGCGATCCACGGCGTGGGCGGATACATCGGGCTCTTCCCGCACGGACTCGCGGTCAGCAGCGTCATCGCGGGCTTCCCGTCGGAGTTCGGTCTGATCGGCGGCGCGGCGCCCGGCGCGAAGCTCCTGCCGGTTCGCGTGCTGAACCAGTTCAACTTCGGCTGGTTCTCCTGGTTCACCGCCGGGATCATGCACGTAGCGAATCTGAAGGCGACCGGCGCCATCCCGGGGCCGATGGTGATCAACTTCAGCATCCAGGCCACCGGCTCGTCGCAGGTGCTCACGGCGGCGATCAACTACGCGATCTCTCAGGGCGTTCTCTTCGTGACGATCGCGGGGAACTTCAACCCGACGTCCTTCGTCGCATTCCCCGGCCGGCTCCCTCAGTCGATCACCGCCGGGGCCGTCGGCTGGCGGAGCGAAGGACTCGCGCCCCAGCCGTGGTTCTTCGGTAACGTCGCGGAGGACGACGCGTCGCAGGCATACGTGGCCTCGTTCTCTTGCCGCGAGTCCCCGTTCGTGGCGCCGGCCAGCCAGATCGACGTCGTGGCGCCGGGATCGTTCGTCTTCGGCGAGTGGCTCTTCGGGTCCGGCTTCTCGGAAGGGCGGCAGGTCGCGTTCGACGCGGTGGACAACTTCATCTTCGGGACGTCGTTCGCGGCGCCCCACGTCGCGGGAATCGTCGCCCAGATGCTCGAGAAGAATCCGACGCTGACCCAGGCTCAGGCCGAGGGAATCCTCCGGAGCACGGCGCTTCCGATTCCGCCTTCGGCGGTCCAGTTCTTCACGCCGCTCGGCGTGCGCGTCGTGCCGTGGGACGGCCGCGCGACCGGAACGGGACTGGCCCGTGGCGACGATGCCGTCGCGTCCACGCCGCCGCCGCCCGCCGCGCTCGCGGGCTCGCTGGCCGGCAGGAGCCGCGCGCTCGACCGCGGCGCGGGCGACGCCGTGTCGCTTCGACTGACGTCCGCGCCGGGGAAACTGCCCGTTCGGTTCGAGTTCAGGACGCCGCGGGACGCCGCCGTGGGCGTCTCGATCTTCGACCTGCAGGGGCGGCTGGTACGCCGCTGGGTCGGCTTGGACGCGCGGGGAACGACGCTCTCGTGGGATGGACGCCGCGATGACGGCGCCGTCGTGGGCTCGGGGCTCTACTTCCTCCGGGCCGAATCGTCGGGCGGCCTGGCGCGAGCGAAAATCGTCGTCACGCGCTGATCGAGGAGAACGCCGTGCGGCCCGGTGCCATCGTCGGGTGCCGGGCCGCATCGGCTGATGCGTCTACGTTCCCCACCGCGCGATCCCGTTCGCCGGGTACCCGCCCTCGCGCGGGAACCAGCCGCCCGCGATCAGATATCCGTCGTACACCGTGAGCGCGTTCACGAAGCCGTTCAGCGCCGACATCGGAACCCACGCGGTTCCGTCCCAACGCCTCACGTTCCCCGGGAAGGTGCCGCCTACGACGAGCGAGTCCTCGTACGTCGTGAAGGCCTTCACGTACTCGTGCGTGTACTGCCCGACGCCGCTCCCGAGCGAGTCCCACACCGCTCCGTCCCACTTCGCGACGTGGTACGCGGGCACGCCTCCCGCGGACGTGAATCCGCCCCCCGCGATCAGAGAGTCGCCGTGCACGGCCAGCGCGTAGACCGTTCCGTAGATGGTTCCCCCCGCGCCTCCGCCGACCCCACCTCCGACGGAGGACCACCCGGCGCCGTTCCACGCCGCGATCCCGGGCGCGAGCGCTCCGTCCGCGCGATCGAACGATCCGCCGGCGATCAGGGCTCCCTTATAGACGGTCAGTGCCCACACCGGCCCGTTGAGGCCGCCGGCCATCGCCCGCCACTCCGCACCGTTCCAGCGCGCGATGTTGGCGATCGGCGCGCCGCCGGCCGTCGTGAAGGTGCCCGCCGCGATCAGATCGCCGTCGTAGACGGCGAGCGCGGCCACGCCCTGCGAGACTCCGGACCCGAACGGGGTCCACTTCGTTCCGTCCCAGTCCCCCACGCCGCGGATCGTGTCGCCGTTGATGTGACTGAACGAACCGCCCACGACGAGGTGTCCGTTGTGGACGGCGAGCGCGTGCACGCTCGATCCGATGTTGGGGCCGAGCCGCGCCCAACTCGCGCCGTCCCAGGAGGCGAGGCTGGTCGATGGGTGGCCCTGCACGTTGAAGAAGGAGCCCCCGGCGATGAGGCGCCCGTTCCAAGTGGTGAGGGCGAGCACCTCGACGAAGTCGTTCGAGAGTTCGAGGTCCTGCCAGGCGCCGGGAGCGCCGGGCGGGAGCGGCGGCTGGCCGAAGGGCTGGCTGGGCAGTGAATTGGAATCGCAGCCGAGGGAGAGGGCGAGTGCCAGCGCGGCGGCGAGCGCGGCCATGTGCGAGCGGGTCATCGGGGCCTCCATGGGTAGGCGCTGCGTGGCTCCCGACTACGTTAGCCCCGCGGGGGGTGGATGTCCAACGGTCCGAGGCGGCTCGAACCACGAGCGGCGCCGCCGGCATCCAAGGGGTGCGACCCGGGCGCGGAGTGTGCCAGACTCGCGGATGACCCTTTCGCCCAAAACCCAGCCGGAGCCTTCGAACCCATGACCGATCTCAATCCCCATCGCGAACAAATGGCGGACGAATCGATGGTCCGCACCCTCGACGCGCAGAATCGCGCCATCTGGCCTCAGGAGTCGGCGCTGCTCGGCCGTTACGGGCTCCCGGACGACATTCGAATTCTCGACGCCGGCTGCGGCACGGGCGAAGGCTCCTGGCGCCTGGCCGAGATGTTCCCGCGCGCGACGGTCCTCGGCGTGGACGTTCTCGATTCGAGCATCGATCTGGCCCGTTCGCGACACGGCGCGCGCCACGGCGCTCGGCTCGCGTTCGAGAACCAGAGCATCTACGAGCTTCGCGCGCCCGACGAGACGTACGACCTCGTCGTGAACCGCCACGTCATCCACTCGATCCCGCACCCGGAGCGCGTGCTGGCCGAGCTGAAGCGCGTGACGAAGCGCGGCGGCCGGCTCCACCTCATTCCCGAGGACTACGGGATGCTCCACTTCCAGAAGGGCGATCCCGACCCCACCGAGTTCTGGCAGCAGGGGCCGGCCAAGTTCGGGGCCATCACGGGGACCGATCTCTTCATCGGCCGAAACGCCTACGGGCACCTGGTGGACCTCGGCTTCACCGACATCACGATGGACTACATCGTGGTGGACACGCTCCGCGTCCCGCGCGAGACGTTCGCCGCGATCATCGAGGCGTGGCGCGACGGATACGCCGGCGTGAGCGCCGAGGCGATGGGAATCACGGTGGAGAAGTCGCGCGCCTACTTCGATCGGATGATCGAGAACATCCGCGATCCGAGGGGCTACGCCGTCTGGATGGTTCCGGTCGTGGGGGCGCGGGTGCCGTAGGCGGCCACGGCCGCCCATGGGCCGGGCCTTCGACCTCCACTCACCCCTTTCCCGCCTTCATCGCCTCGCGGATCTTCTCCATCTCTTCCCGGTTCGGTCCGTAGATCCCAGGCGGCACTCCACCCGCCAGCCGGCAGAGGAGGACGAGTTGGCCGCGGTGGTGGATCAGGTGATGGAGCAGGGCGACCCAGAGGACGTCGCGGATCGTCATCGGCGTTCCGTCGAAGAACGTCACCTGCTCGTCGAGCGCTTCGGGCTCCAGCGAACGGATCCGTTCGACCGCGAGTTCATGGACGCGGCGATACCCTGGCGCGAGCGCTTCCAACTCGCGTGGGCGCTTGAGTTCGGGCAGGTCGTCGGCCAGGTCGAAGCGGCGCTCGGCGACGCCGAAACTGAGGCACCCGTCGATCTCGCTGAGGTGCCAGGCTATCTCGCCGATCGAGCGCCCTTTCGGGTCGGCGCGGAATTCGTATCGGCCGTCGGGCAGGGACTCGAGGAGCCGGATCGTGGACTCCGCTTCGTGATCCCAGACGGAGAGGAACGTGGCGATTTCGTTCGGGCGGGCCATGATGAACCTCCGGTTCGAGGGTGGGGGCGGACCCCAGCGGAATCTTGCGCCTTCGACTCGGGGAGGTCAAAACCTCATACGGACAGCGGAAAAAATGCCCGGTTCCGGGCCGCCCAGGACGCGCTATCCTTGATTCGCGGCTCCCGTCCAGCCGGCCCAAAGGAGACTGTCATGCTCTCCCTCCGCCTGGTTCACCTGCTGGACGCCCACCGGGAGCGTCTTGCCGATAGCCTCTTCGAACTCGTGCTCCGCTCCCCGGAGTGCGCCGACTTCCACAAGGTCCCGCGCGACCATCTCGAGGTCCGCTGCCACGCGATCTACCGCGATCTGAGCGCCTGGCTGGTCGACGGGGCCGAGGGCGATATCGCGCAGCGGTACGTCGCGCTCGGATTCGAGCGCGCGGCGCAGCACGTCGCGCTCAGCCACTTCATACGCGCGATCCACGCGTCGAAGCGGGTTCTGTACGACTTCCTGGAGATGGAAGGCCTCTCGGACACGTCGATCGAGCTGCAAGCGTCGCTCCAGCTCCTTCGTCTGCTCGACCAGTTCTTCGACAACGCGATCTACTACGCCTCGATCGGATACGAGCAGTACGCGGCCCGCCTCGCGAGGGTGACCCACGCGGCCTAGCGGCGGCGCGGGGTCACCCCAGCCACCGCGACAGACGTAGCATCGCGTTCTCGCAGTCGAGCATCACGGGGTCGTTCGGTCCGACCGCGCGCGCGAGCTGGCTCAGCGCCTCGCGGCAGATCGCCCGCGCCCTCGGGCGATCCCCCGCGGCTTCCTCGATCTCGGCCAGCGCGAGGAGCGCCGCCCCGACCTGCGCGGTTTCTTCGCCGAAGACACGCCGGCTGATCCGGACCACGCGCGTCTGATACGAGCGCGCCGAAGCGAACCGCTCCCGCTCGAGCGCGCAGGTGGCCAGCTCGCTCAGGATGGGCGCCGCGTAGTAGGGATCTCGGCCCAGATTCTCCTCCACGATGGCGAGCGCGCGCGTGAGGAGCGAGTCGGCCTCCTCCAGGCGCCCGTCGCGGAACGCGAGCACGCCCAGATTGTGGAGGTCCCGGACCAGGAGGGGGCTCGCCGGTCCGTGCTTCGCCTCGCGGAGCGCGAGCGACTCCCGGAGGATCTCGCCCGCGGCCGCGTTCTCGTTCCGCTCGGCCTTCGCGAGCCCCATCCGCACGAGCGGCGCCAGAACCTCGAGATCGGCCCCCGCCGCCCGCGCGCTTCGAATCGCGAACGCCTCCTGGTAGAGCGAGTCCGCCCCGGCCGCCTCGCCGCGAGCGTCGTAGAGGTTCGCGAGTTCCATCAGCTTGTCCGCCAGGATCAAGGGGTCGGCCCCTTCGACCGTTCGCTGGAGTTCGATCGCGCGAACGTGGATCGGCTCCACGCGCGCGACGACGGCATCGATCTCGTGGCGGCACTTCCCGGCGTTCGCGACGTCCCCCATCGAGTCGTAGAGCCCGCTCAGCCTGGAAAGCGGTTCCACGGCGCCCTCGTCGTACGGATTCCCTCCGCGGCGGTGGAGTTCGAGCGCGTCCCGGTAGCAGCGCTCGGCCTCGCGGATGCGGCCCTGGGACTCGAGGGCGTGGCCGAGACGCACCAGGACCATCGCGTGGAGCGCCGGATCGTAGGTGGTCGCGGCGCGGGACGCCTCGGAGGCGCGAACCGCGTGGCGGTAGTGCGCTTCCGCCTCGGCGAGCCGAAGGTGATCGTGCGCGGTCGCGCCCGCGATCATGTCCGCGCGAACGACGTCTTGAAGCTTCTCGTGGTCCTGATAGGGAAGGTTGGGTAGTGCGATGCTGAGGCCGAGCACGCCGAACGCGATGAGCGCCAGGCTGGCCGGCAGGCGTTGCCGCCGCGGTTCCCGCGAGTCCATGGATCCCCCCCGATGATGTCGTGTGGCGTCGCGCAGCCCGAACGTGGGTTATCGGCAGGAACGGCGGACGGGCTTAGCGGAAGCGTGCAACAGCGCTCGCGACAGCGTCTTGGCGGGGCGATTTGGGACGGGGTCGCGGATGACGATTGCCGCCAAGTTCAAGCGCGACTCTCGTGTAGTACCACGAAAGGCCTTCCCTCCAGGCCGTGCTCCGCCCTGTTCCAGCGCGGGGCGTCCACACTATATAGTGTCCCTGTGAACCGTCGGCCGGGCGATCGCCAGCGCCCGGCCGGCAATCTCGATGAACCACACTCGTGTAGGGGGCTACACAATGCTTCGGATCAACGATATCGCGCCTGATTTCACCGCCGAGACGACCGCCGGACCGATCCGCTTCCACGAGTGGATCGGCGATCGGTGGGCCGTCCTCTTCTCCCACCCCAAGGACTTCACGCCGGTCTGCACGACCGAGCTGGGCTACATGGCCGGCCTCCTGCCCGATTTCGAGGCGCGCGGCGTGCGGATCATCGGCCTGAGCGCCGATCCGATCGAGAGCCACTCGAAGTGGGTGAAGGACATTCACGATACACAGGGCCACGCGGTGAAGTATCCCCTCATCGCGGATCCGAACCTCGAGGTGGCGAAGCTCTACGGGATGCTCCCGGCCGACGCGGTCCCCGGGCAGCGCACGCCCGCCGACAACCAGACGGTCCGCACGGTCATGGTCGTCGGCCCCGACAAGAAGATCAAAGCGATGCTCGTCTATCCGATGAGCACGGGCCGGAATTTCGACGAGGTGCTCCGCCTCATCGACTCGCTCCAGATGACGGCGCGCCACGGCGTCTCGACGCCGGTGAACTGGATGCCGGGCGAGGACGTCATCGTGCCGGCCGCGTGGTCCGAGGAAGAGATCGCGAAGAAGCACCCGGGCGGATTCAAGAAGGTGCTTCCGTACCTCCGCTACGTGGCGGCGCCTGAAGGCGCAGCCGACGCGATCGGCGCCGGAGGCGAGAAGAAGTAGATTCGCGAACTCGATACGGCCGCATCGCCGGCCGGCAGCAAACGCGGCGCGCTCCCGAAGTCGGGGGGCGCGCCGCTTCGTGGGTGGTTGACGCTCCTTCGGAGCGGCGTACACTGAATCGCACGGTACGGCACGGCCCGCAGCCGTGACGCCGCGGGCCCCTCGCTCGACAACCAGCCGTCAGGACGACACCATGCGCACGACGCGACCGCTCCGCCCTTCCGGCCGAACCGCCTCACCGGCCTCCCCGGTCACCCTGATTCTCGCCGCGCTCCTCCTCGCGACGGCCGCGCAAGACGCCGGCGCCGCCACGCCTCTGAAGACCGTCCGCGTGGCGAGCGGCCTGGCGCGCCCTCTCTTCGTCACCGCGCCCCCGGGCGACACGGCCCGCGTCTTCATCGTCGAAGCGCGTGGGGCGGACGCGCGCGGGCGGATCCGAATCCTCAAGAACGGCGCGCTCCTTCCCACGCCCTTCCTCACGACGCAGCCGCTCTCCACGGGCTCGGAGCAGGGACTCCTCGGTCTCGCGTTCGCGCCCGACTACGCGACGAGCGGCCGCTTCTACATCAGCTACACGAACGCTTCGGGCACCTCGATCCTCCAGCGCCACACGGTGAGCGCCTTCCCCGACACGGCGCACGCGGCGGGAACGATCCTCCTTTCGCTCTCGCAACCCTTCACCAACCACAACGGCGGATGGATCGCGTTCGGGCCGGACGGGCATCTCTATTGGGCGCTGGGCGACGGCGGCTCGGCCGGCGATCCGGGCGATCGCGCCCAGAACCTCGACGTCCTCTACGGCAAGATCCTCCGCCTCGACGTGAGCGGCGCGACGTACTCGATTCCTCCCGACAACCCCTATGCCGGCGCGACGCCGGGCCTCGACGAGATCTGGGCGCTGGGGCTCCGCAATCCCTGGCGGAACTGCTTCGATCGGGCGACGGGCGACCTGATCGTCGCGGACGTCGGCCAGGAGGACGTCGAGGAAGTGAACTTCCTGCCGGCGGGGACGGGCGCGACGGTGAACTTCGGGTGGCGTTGCTTCGAAGGGGATAGTTTCTACACGGAGAGCGCCACGATCTCCTGCGGCTCGTGTCTCGCGCCGGGATGCCCCAAGACGTTCCCGGTCCACAGCTACACGCACACGCTCGGCCGCTGTTCCATCACGGGCGGCTACGTCTACCGCGGCTGCGCCATTCCCGATCTCCAGGGCGAGTACTTCTTTGCCGACTACTGCTCGGGCGCGATCTACTCGGGGCGCCTCTCGGCCGGAGGGATCGCGGGGCTTCAGGAGAGGACGACGGAACTGGCCCCGGGCGGAGGACTCTCCATCGGGTCCATCTCGAGTTTCGGCGAGGACGCCCGGGGGGAGATCTACATCTGCGACCTGGGCGGCGAGGTCTTCAAGATCGTCCCGGCCGCGGCTCCGCTCGAGAGCGCCATGCCGGCGCTCCGCGTCCGCGCCGCCACGGGCGACTCGCTCGGCGCGACGGCCCTCGGCAACGCGGTGCTTCCCGGCGCGATCCCCTTCGCCGGAGCCGGGAGCCGGATTCGCGGCGTGGGATATCTCCAAGACGCGGCGCTTCTCGGCTGCGTCGAAACGACTCCCGTCTGCCTGACCGCGCGCACGCGCCTCGCCCCGTTCGAGATCGAGTACGAAGCCTGCGCGGACACGATCGCGAGCACCCTGACGCGCCGGTTCGTCTTCCGGAACACGGGCGGCGCGCCCGCCGCTCTCGACTTCGTGGACGCCGCGGCCGCGCTCTGGAACGGGAACGAGGACAGCGCCGTTCGGCTGGCGCCCCAGTCCCCGGGCCAGACCCCACTCCTCGTCCAGTTCGACGGCGCCGCGCCCTCGCGCTACGCGCTCCACTGGGGGAGCGGCGCGGCGGGCGTCGCCTACTCCGCGGAAGTGGATACCTTCACGCAGATCGAGGCCCGCGTCGCGGGAGACGCGCCGATCGAGGGCGAGACCTCCGCGGGCCCGGCGTTCGTCGGGATGGCGCTCGGATTCGACTTCGGCTCGGTGGCGGCCGGCGCGGCGGAGAGCGTCATGGTCGTGACGAAGATCCAGGACCTCGCGCCGGCCGGAGTGGTCGCTTCATCCACGACGCTCGCCCGGCTCCGGCTTCGGGTTCTCGGAGCGATGCCGTTCCGCGACGCGCTCTCCATGCGGCTGGAGCTGCCGCGCGCCGCGCGCGTCGACGTGGACGTCTACGACGTGCAGGGGCGTCGCGTTCGGTCGCTCCACCAGGGCGCGCTCCCGGCGGGGCTTCATCCGATCCGGTGGGACGGGACGTCGGCGAGCGGGCGGGCGGCCGCGTCGGGGGTCTATTTCGTTCGAGCCCGCGCGGACGGCCGGTCGGAGTCGCGAAGCGTCGTCCTGATCCGCTGAAATAGCCGGGCGGTCAGTCGGCTCCGACGAACTTCGCGATCCCTTCCGCCAAGTCGCCCGCGGCCGGCGGCGCGTGCCGCAGCCAGAGCTCCGGCTCGATCAGCTCCAGCTCCATGATCGCGAGCCGCCCGTCGTTGTCGCGCACCATGTCGGCGCGGCCGTAGACCGGCGCGGGCCGGCAGGCGGCCATGGCCCGAAGCGCCAGATCGATCTCCTCGCGCGTCGGCTCGTAGTCGTGCACGGAACCGCCGTGGTCGTCCTGCACGCGGAAGTCGCCCGCCTTCGCCGTCTTCCGCACCGCGTGCGTGTAGCGCCCGTTCAGAACCATCAGGGTCACCTCGCCGCGACCGACGATGTCCTCCTGGAACGGCTGGATCATCATCGCCTGATTCGCCAGGAGATCCCGCCAGACCGGCTCGAGCGCGGCCGCCCCGTCGCGATTCAGGCGGTACGTGTGCCAGGCGCCGCCCGAGACGCACGGCTTCACGATGGCGTCCGGCCATCCCGACTGTTCCAGCGCCTCGCGCAAGCCCACGCCGCTCCCCCGCTCGAAGAAGCGGGTCGGCACCACGGCGACGCCGCGCGATTCCAGGTCCGCGAGGTAATGCTTGTCCACGTTCCACCGAACGATCTCCGGCGAGTTGCAGAGCCGCGTCGCGCGCTCGACGCGCGCCATCCACTCGGTGAATTCCGGGAAGCGCGTGAAGTAGTCCCACGTCGTTCGGAGGACGGCGCAGCGAAAGCGCGACCAGTCGATGTCGGGGCGGGCCCAGTCGACGCGCACGGCGGAGAGGCCCCGGCGCGCGAGCGCCTCGGCCAGGAGGCGGTCGTCGAGGAGGATGTTCGCCACGTACCAGTCGCCCTCGGGAGCGACGGGCACGTCCCAGCGGCGGTCGGTGAGGAGGGCGATGTCGGCGGTCGGCGGGCTCATGGAAACGCGGACAGTATCACGATCCCGGGGCGTTCCTCCATCGCGGCGGGTCCCCGGACGGCGGCCCGCCGCCCGATCCGGTTCCTTCCAGGCCACCCGCCTCGTGGTACGCTTCGGATGGAACCGGCAGCACCCTCCATGAGCCCTAGTCCAGGGAGGACCCCATGCCGAACCCGCTGCAGAAGTTCTCGCCGACCCTCTTCGCCTTCCTCCGAATCGTCGCGGGCTTTCTCTTCTCGCTGCATGGCGCGCAGAAGCTCTTCGGCGCCTTCGGCGCCGTGAAGGCCACCGAGCCTCTGATGATCTTCGCGGGCGTCATCGAGTTCGGGGGCGGCATCCTGATCGCGATCGGGCTCCTCACGTCGATCGTCGCGTTCCTCGCCAGCGGTCAGATGGCGACGGCGTACTTCTTGGCGCACGCGCCGAACAATATCTGGCCCATCTTGAACCGGG
This sequence comes from Acidobacteriota bacterium, assembly GCA_035470985.1. Taxonomy (GTDB): domain Bacteria; phylum Eisenbacteria; class RBG-16-71-46; order SZUA-252; family SZUA-252; genus SZUA-252. Next base: position 1,046 of record DATIQI010000138.1, on the reverse strand, counting down.
GCGAGTTGGCGGCGCTCTACGCGTTCCTCTTCCTCTATATCGCGTCGCACGGCTCGGGACGGCTCAGCGTCGATTCCATGATCTCGAAGGGCGGCCGGAGGTCGGGCCAGGGATGAGCGAAGAAAGGGGCCGCGCGGCCCAGCAACCGTCGTATTCGAGCACGGAGCGCTTCTGGCTCTCGGCGCTCGCGATCTTCGGGTTCGTGGCCGTGAACGGCGCGTTCTTCTACGGGCTCTTCGCGCGACCCGGCTCGCTGAGCGACGCGCTCACGAATCCGATCTCGCTGGCCTTCCTGGTCGAGGCGCTCCTGATCCTGGCCGCGCTCGCCTACCTGCTCGGCAAGTGGGGCGTGGCGCGGCTCTCGTGGCGGTGGTTCCTCTTCCTTTCGCTCCTCGGGAGCATGGCGTTCGCGCTCCCGGCGGTGCTTCTCTGGCGGCGGCCGTCCGGAGCCGGAGGGAGCGCCGGGCGCCGGAGGACGGACTAGCGGAGGAACCGCGATCCCCGGGCGGATCCGCGGCGGCCCGGGGGACTTGCGCGCGCCTCGCCGGAGGAGCAGAATCCAGCCCTCCCCAAAACGACCGCTCCGTGACCCGGTTCCTCGTACGAGGGGGTACGAGGAATCAGGCATGGCAGCATCCGTAGGCGCCACCCCCTCGGTCTAGGAGCGGCCATGGCCTTGGGCTCCGCGTCTCCCGCCTCCGACTACCGGCACTACTTCGAAACCCGAGACTTCGATGGAGCCATCGAAGCGCTCGCGCGCCCGGATGCGGCGTCGCTGAACGGTGATCGCGACGCGCTCCTCGGCCTCGCCTACTTCCACAAGGAAGACTACGCCCGGGCGGTCCGGCATCTCGAGATCGCGGTCGCGGAACGTCCCACTCACGACGATTGGGCGCTCCTCCTGCGCGCGGCGCGCGCGAACGTCGTCTCCGAGGTGCACGTCCCCGTGCCCGACATCGCGTTCTTCCGCCGCGAGGATCTCCTGGCCCCGCCCCGCGTCGCCGAGGACGCCTTGCCGGCCCCCGGGCCTCCCGCGCCTCGGCGAG
>DATIQI010000137.1:0-5119 GCA_035470985.1 Acidobacteriota bacterium | reverse complement strand
TGTTCGTCACGTCGATCGTGAAGTTCTCGGTGTCGCTGAGCCCGTTCGACGTCGCGGTGATCGAGGAGGGGTACGACCCCGCGGCGCTGTAGCCGGGGGCGAGATTGTAGGACGAGGTGAGCGGGCTCGGTCCCGAGGTCGGCGCGTTCAAGGCGCCGAACGGAGGCAGCACCGCCTCGAAGCTGATGGAGGTCCCGTCGGGATCGTTGGCGCTGATTCCGACGTTCACGTCGGCGCCCTCGGCGACGGTCTGATTGCCGATCGGAGCGAGAACCGGAGGCGCGTCGCCCGCGGTCACGACGATCTGGAAGTTCTCGGTGTCCGAGGAGCCGGTGGTCGTCGCCGTGACCGACGCGGGGTAGGGCGAGCCCGCGGCGTCGCCCGCCGAGGGCGAGGCCGTCACGGTCGTCGCCACGCTTCCCGAGCCGGAGACCGGCGCGTCGAGCGCCGCGAAGGACGGCAGCGTCGCCGACAGGTTGATGGTGTCGCCGTCGGGATCGCTCGCGGAGACCGCGCTGTTGCTCGAGCTCCCTTCGGCCACGGTGATGTCGGAGATCGGCTGGAGGACGACCGGCCGATCCGTGTTCGTGACGATGATCGTGAAGTTCTCGGTGTCGCTCGTGCCGTCGGTGGAGTTCGCCGTGGCCGACGACGGGTAGCTCCCCGCGTCGGAGAAGCCGGGGGACGCCGTGATGAGGTCGCCCACCAGCGACGCGAAGGCCGGGAGAACCGCGGAGTACGTCACCGCGGAGCCGTCCGGATCCGTCGCGACCAGCGTCCGGTTCGCCACCGCGCCTTCCGCCACCGTGATGTCCGCCACCGGATCGAGCGCGACCGGTCGGTTGGTATTCGCGATGGTGATGTTCGTCGTCGCCGTGCCGTTCAGCGCGTTCTGCGCCGTGAAGGTGGCGGCGTAGCCGCCCGACTGGCTGAAGCCCGGCGTCCAGCTGAGCGTGCCGCTGGTGTTGCCCGCGCCCGCCAGGAACGTCGCGCCCGCCGTGACGGCCGTGCCCGACGCCGTGAGGCTGGCGATGGCCTCACCGTCCGGGTCGGAGGCGGTGACGTTCACCGTGAGGAGCGAGCCTTCCGCGCCGTTCGCGGTCGGCGGAGCCGTCACGATCGGCGCGCGATCGGAGTTGGCGATCGTGATCGTCGTGGTTGCGTTCGCCGTTCCCGGCGTGCCGAAGTCGTCCGTCGCGGACCAGTTGACCGTGTACGCGCCCGACTGCGTGAAGCTCGGCGTGCCGCTCAGCGTGAGGCTCGGCGTCGCCGAGGGGCCGTTGCTCGAAGGCGACGGCAGGAACGGCGCGTCGTTCGTCTGGCTCAGCGTGACGAGCTGTCCGGCGTCCGGATCCGACGCGTTCGCGGTCAAGGAGAAGAGGACGTTCTCCGTCCCGTTCGCCGTCGGCGCGACCGTGATACTGGGATTCTGGTTCTGGGGACTCCCGGCGGCGGGTCCGAGCCCGTCGAAGTCGGACCATTCGATCAGATAGGTGAACGTATTGTCGAAGTCGTCGGTGCTGCAGGTCGTGCCGAAGCTGCTGCCGTTGCCGCCCGTGCTGATCCCCGCCGGGAAGTCCACGAGGCCCACCGACGGCGCGCCGCTGAGACCCGTCGCCTGGACCGTGAAGAGCTTGTGGAGCCCGCCGTTCAGCGCCGCGGCGGAACCCCGGCCGAATCCCAGCTCGGTGGTGCTCGAGCCGGACTGCGCCAGGACCGTGAAGCCCAGGAGGTCGCTCGGCGTCCCCCACGACATGGTCCCGCCCGAAACGGTGAGGATCGCGTAGTAGGAGCCGATGTTCACGTCCCCGTCGCCCGTGGTGCAGACGGAGGGCGAGCCGTCGCGATTGAAGGCCGTGTTCAGCCACACGTCCACGGTGGTCGCCACGCCGTTCGCGTTCATGAGATCGGCGGCCGTATTCACCCCGTCCCCGTTGGAATCGAGATACATGTACTGGGCCGAGGCGGGCGCGGCGATCGTGAACAAGAGGATCGCGGCGAGCACCACGTGCCGAATGGCAGACATCATTCAGTCCTCCCTAGAATGGATGAATCTGGGCCGTGTCGTGCTGCGGTGTGTCCAGGATGTCATGACCCGACGTGCTGCTGATGCCTCGAGGGACCTGATCGCGCCGGGGTCGTCGAGAGGGGCTCGGGGCCCCGAAGGGGGGCTCAGCGACCCGGGGAGAGGCGCGTGGTGCCGCGATAAAGTCTCTGAGACCAAACGATTATAGACAAGCCGGCCCGAAAAGTCAAGGCGCCGCGGCGGGCTTGGCGGCGAGGCGACGCATCCCGTCGCGCACCCACGCGCCCTGTTTCGATCCCGGCACGCCGCTGTCGGTCCCGGTGGAGCGTAGGCGGCCGGAGGCGAAGAGGTCGAGAACCGACGCGGAGACGGACGCGGCGGCCTCGGGCTCGCCCAGGTGGTCGAGGAGCATCTGCCCCGCGAGGATGGCGCCGATCGGGGAGGCGACGTCGCGGCCCGCGTGCTTCGGCGCCGAGCCGTGGATCGGTTCGAACATCGAGACCCGCCCCGGGTGGATGTTCCCCGACGCCGCGACGCCCATCCCGCCCTGGATGGCCGCGCCCAGGTCGGTGAAGATGTCGCCGAACATGTTCGAGACGACCACCGTGTCGAACGACTCGGGGTTCTTCACCAGCCACATGCAGGCCGCGTCGATGTAGGCGTGGTCGGGGGTGATGTCGGGGTACTCCCGTCCCACCTCCTCGAAGACGCGCGTCCAGAGATCCATCGCGCCGACGGCGTTCGCCTTGTCGATCATCGTGAGCTTCTTCCGCTTCGCGCGGCGCCGGCAGAGGTCGAACGCGTAGCGGATCACGCGCTCCACGCCCTTGCGCGTGAAGATCATCTGCTGCATCGCGACTTCGTCGGGCGTCCCCTTCTTCAAGAAGCCGCCGATCCCGGCGTAGACGTCCTCCGTGTTCTCGCGGACGACGATCAGGTCCACGTCGTCGGGTCCCTTCCCCTTCAGGGGGCAGAGTCCTTCCGCGTAGAGGCGGATCGGGCGGAGGTTCACGTAGAGGTCGAGCCCGAACCGGATGCCGGAGATGATGGCGCGCTCCAGCATGCCGACGGGGAGGCGCGGATCGCCGATCGCCCCGAGGAGGATCGCGTCGTGCCCGTTCATCTCCTCCAGGGCGGAGGCGGGGAGCGTTTCCTGGGTCTTCAGATAGTGCTCGGCGCCGAAGGGGTAGTCGCTCCAGTCCACGCCGAAGCCGAAGATCTCGGAGGCGAGGCGGATCGTCTCCTGCGCCTCCCGGGTCACTTCCGGTCCGATGCCGTCGCCGCCGAGAACGGCGACGCGATAACGCTTAGCCAATGGAGGCACCTCGCTGCGCCTGGAACGCACGGACCGCCGCGTGAAGCTCCTCGTCGGTCAGGGTCGTCTCCCGGGTCTTCGCGAGCCGGAAGAGATGCTCCACGAGCGGGCGCTCGGGCTCGTGGCCGTGCATCGTGAGCCAATAGACGACGTTCGACTCGCCCGACATGGGGCCGACGTCGATGATCTGCTTCAGGCCGAGGAGGCCGGCCGGGATGCTCGAGTAGATGCGGTCGGCCAGCCAGGCGTGCCCCTTCTTGTCCGCCTTGATGACGGCCGCCGCGTGCACGCCCGTGGTGGTGCGGAAGGCGTCGCGCCCCAGCGCGGGATAATTGTACGGGAGCGGCACCTTGCAGGCGCGCGAGACCAGCTCCGCGTACTCGGGGAGCGGCCGGAGATCCGGGTCGAGCCACCCGAGAAGCTTCAAGTTGATGAGGACCAGGTCGAGCGGCGTGTTCCCCACGCGCTCCCCGATGCCGAGGATCGTGCCGTGGACCCGGTCGGCGCCCGCGAGGATCGCGGCCAGCGCGTTCGCGACGGCGAGATCGCGATCGCGGTGCCCGTGCCAGTCGACGCCGACGGTCTCGCCGGTGGCGTCCACCACCTGGCGGATGAAGCGGATCACGCGCGCCGCCCCTTCGGGCGTCGCGTGACCCACCGTGTCGGAGACGCAGACGCGCCGCGCGCCGCAGCGGACGGCCGCGGTGTAGAGGCGGCGGAGGATCTCGGGACGGGCGCGCGTGGTGTCTTCCGTCACGTACATCACCGGGACGCCGTTCGTCTCCGCGTACGTCACCGCCTCTTCCGTCGTGCGCACGAGGCGGTCGTCGTCCCAGTCCTCGGCGTACTGGCGGATGGGGCTCGAGCCGATGAAGGTGGCGGCCTCGATCCGAAGCCCCGTCGTCTGCGTGAGATCGATGATCGGGTCGATGTCGTTCTTGTGCGTGCGGGCGGCGCAGTAGGGCTCGATCGGGAGTTTCGCCGCCACGATCTCGCGCGCGAGGGCCAGCGCCGCCTCCTTCGCGCGCGGGCCCGCGCCGGGGAGGCCGATGTCGTTGCCGTGGATCCCGATCGCGGCCTGCAGGTGGAGCGCGCGGATCTTCTCGTCGATCGACGGATCGGTGACGGTCGGCGACTGGAGTCCGTCGCGCAGGGTCTCGTCCACCACCTGGACGCGGCGCGGCGGCTTCACCGGCGGATCGTCGCCGACGTTCCAGTCGTAGATGAGATCCGATTCGGCCGGATCGCTCATGCCGGATAGGCCTCCACCACCATCGCGATCCCCTGCCCGCCCCCGATGCAGGCCGAGGCGACGCCCCAGCGCTTCCGCCGGCGGCGAAGCTCGTAGAGGAGCGTCAGCACGAGGCGGGCGCCCGTCGCGCCGAGCGGGTGCCCGAGCGCGATCGCGCCGCCGTTCACGTTCGTCTTCTCGCGCGGATTGCCCAGCTCCTTCTCGACGGCCAGGTATTGTCCCGCGAAGGCTTCGTTGATCTCGAAGAGGTCCACGTCGTCCACCGAGAGCCCGGCCTGCTTCAGCGCCGCGCGCGTCGACGGGACCGGTCCGATTCCCATCGTGTCGGGGTCGACGCCCGTGACCGACCAGGACGCGATCCGTCCCATCGGCTCGAGGTCGCGCTTCGCGGCGTGCCGCTCGGCGGTGACCACCAGCGCCGCGGCGCCGTCCACGATGCCGCTCGCGTTGCCGGCGGTGACGAACGAGTCCTTGCCGAACGCCGGCTGGAGCTTCGCCATCCCCTCGAGCGTGGCGCCCTCGAAGC
>DATIQI010000136.1:0-6835 GCA_035470985.1 Acidobacteriota bacterium | reverse complement strand
CCTCGCGTCCGAAGCAGCTGAGGCGCCAGACGCCGCGCTCCTCCTTCACGCCCTGCGCGAGGAGCGCCAGCAGGATTCCGATCCCTCCCATCTGCGATATTCTACGCTCCCCCCCGCGGTGATACAATCCGCCCCGATGCCCGAGCTCCCCGATCCCGGCGCCGAAACGCGCCGCTTCGTGCCCGGCCGCGGGCCCGCCCCGAACCTCGGCCCGGGGCCGCTCGAAGACCTCCTCCGCCTCGCCGCCGCCGTCCAGTCGAGCCTCCACGCGGACGAGGTCGCCGCCCGCTTCCTCGACCAGCTCGGCCGCCTCTTCTCCCCCGCCCGCAGCGTGCTGCTGTCCGCCGACGACCTCGGCCGCCTCTCCGTCCGCGCCGAGCGCGGCCGCCCCGGCGAGCCGCTCGCTCCGCGGCGCCGACCTGCTGGGAGGCGGCGACGGCTCCCAGATCGAAGGCGGATCCGGCGCGACGCCTCCGGCCGACGCGCCTCCGGCGAAGGCGCCCGCCAACCCGAAGGCGGGCGATTCGGGCGAGTTCGTCCTCCTCCGCTATCAGGTCCTCACGTCGGGCGGGAAGCTCTACGAGTATCCGGTCGGATCGACGCGCCACGCGCGGGCGTCGGGCGACGTCTCGAGCTTCGAGCTCTTCGAATACGATCCCGAGATCCGACCCATCCACAGCACGATCGGCCCCGACACGCTCGTCCTGGGACGCCGGCTCGTCCCCGCGACGGTGGACCAGACCGTGCGCCACGGGACCGACCGCTGGCCGCACCCGACCGATCCGAGCCGCGAGGCGCACCTCGTCCTGACCCAGCGCTACTGGAGGAACCCCGCCGTCCCGCTGACCGGGTACGCCCGGTCGCTCTTCCGCGCCGAAGTCGCCGCGGTGGAGGACTCGACGGGCGCGCCGGACAGTCTGGCCTCGGCCGGAGGGGCGCGGGACAGTCTCGCCGCGGGCACGCCCGACAGCCTGGCGGCGGCCGGCGGCGCGCCGGCCGACAGCGCCTCGGCCCGTTCCACCGCGGGCGCCGCGACCGCGACCCCCGGCGCCGGCGGCCCGGCGGCGACTCCCGACGTCCTGGCCTGGACCGAGCTGACCTTGGTCGACATCGGAGCCGACGCGCGCCCCGACATCAACCAGAAGCCCGAGCTGGCGCCCGACATCGAGGCGTCGGAGCACGACCCCTCCGGGTTCCAACGCTAGCGCCGCCCCCGCGCGGCGGCCGCCCCCGCTCCAGATCCGCTCCGAATCGGCCGATACCCCTCGGGTGGCATCCGGCGCGCCCCGCGCCGGGCCGCGAGGAGGGGAGCGAATGACCACCGGAGGACGGAAGCCGCTCGGCCAGAGCCTGGTCGAGCAGGGACACCTGGCGCCCGAGCGGCTCGCGCGGGCGCTGGAAGAGCAGCGCCGGACCGGCGCCACGCTGCGCGACGTCCTCCTCCAGCGCGATCTCGTGCCGGAGTCGGCGATCCTCGACTACTACGAGGAGCAGCTCGGCGTGCCGCGCATGGATCTCTCCACGTACGCGCTGGAGCCCGAGATCGTCCGCCTCGTGCCCGAGCGCGTCTCGCGCCACTACCGCGTCGTCGCGCTCTTCCGGATCGGCAACACGCTCACCGTGGCGATGGCCGATCCGCTCGACGTCCTGGCGCGCGACGAGGTCCGCCTCGCGACCGGACTCGAGGTGGACGTCGTCGTCGCGTCCGAAGCGCAGATCCTCGACGCGATCGACCGGCACGCTCCGGCCGGAGGCTCGCTCGAATCCATCGTCCGCGAGCAGGGCCTGAAGCAGGCCGCGGCCGCGGTCGCCGCGCGCCCGGAGGAAGACGGGCCGATCATCCGGTTCGTGAACGCGCTGATCGAGCAGGCCGCGCGCGAGGGCGCGTCGGATCTCCACGTCGAGCCGGAAGAGGCGATGTTCCGCATCCGGATCCGGGTGGACGGCCAGCTGCGCGAGGTCTCGGCGCAGGGGAAGGGGATCTACCCGTCGGTCGTCTCGCGCATCAAGGTGATGGCGTCGCTCGACATCTCCGAGCGCCGCCTTCCCCAGGACGGCCGGATCCGCACGCAGGTCGCGGGCCGCGACTTCGACCTCCGCGTCTCGACCTTCCCGACCATCCACGGCGAGAACGTCGTGCTCCGCCTCCTCGATCTCTCCTCGCCGCTCCGCGGCCTGGCCGAGCTCGGGATCGCGCCCGCCGACCAGACGCTCCTGGAGGGGATGATCGGGCGCCCGCACGGCGTGGTCCTCGTGACGGGACCGACGGGAAGCGGGAAGACCACCACGCTCTACGCCTGCATCCACGCGATCAACACGGTGAGCCGGAACATCGTGACGCTGGAGGATCCCGTCGAGTACCACGTGTCGGCCGTCCGGCAGACGCAGGTCGATCCCGACATCGGACTCTCGTACGCGCGCGGGCTGCGCGCGCTCCTGCGCCAGGATCCCGACGTCATCCTGGTCGGCGAGATCCGCGACGACGACACCGCGGAGATCGCGATCCGCTCGGCCATGACGGGACACCTGGTTCTCTCGACGCTCCACACGAACGACGCGTCGGGCGCCGTGCCGCGGCTCCTCGGCATGGGGCTCGCGCCCTACCTCCTCGCCTCCGCGCTGAACGGGATCGTGGCGCAGCGCCTCCTCCGCCGCGTCTGCGAGAAGTGCCGCCGCTCCGTCGCGCCGCCGGCCGCGCTCCTCGCGTCGCTCGGGCTCGAGCCGGGCGGCGGCTCGTTCGTCGAGGGAGCCGGCTGCCGCGCCTGCGGCGGCTCGGGGTACAAGGGACGCGTCGGCGTCTACGAGATCCTGAACGTGACCGAGGAGATCCGCGCCCTCATCGCGTCGAGCGCGGCGGCCGACGAGATCGGCCGCGCCGCCCGCCGCTCGGGAATGCGGTCGCTCGCCGAGGACACCGCGCGGAAGGCGGCGCTCGGCCAGACGTCGGTCGAGGAGGCGCTCCGGGTCACCGCGCGCGACATCGCGATCCTCGACGAGGCGCCCGGCCGGTCGGAGCGCTGACCGGTGCCCTCGTATCACTACCGCGCGGTCGCCGCGACCGGCGAGGCGAGAAACGGCGAGCTGGACGCGCCCGATCTGGACGCCGCCATCGCGGGCGTCCAGGGGCTCGGCCTGACGCCGATCCGCCTGGAGGCGAAGCGCGCGCCCGCGCGTTCCCCGCTCGCGGTCCGGATCCCGTTCCTCGGCGGGCGCGTCGGCACCCGCGACCTCATCCTCTTCACGCGCCAGCTGGAGACGATGCTCGACGCGGGACTCCCCCTCGTCGCCACGCTCGCGCTCCTCCGCGACCAGGCGACGAATCCCGTCCTCCGCGACGCGGTCGAGCGGGTCCGTGGCGACGTCGCGCAGGGAAGCACCCTCTCCGAGGCGGTGGCGTGCCAGCCGCGCTGCTTCCCCGAGCTCTACGTCAGCCTCGTTCACGCCGGCGAGGAGAGCGGGCTTCTCACGCCGATGCTCGACCGGATCGCCTCCATCCTCGAGTACGGCGAGGAGACCGAGCATCGAGTCCGGTCGGCGACCTTCTACCCGATGGTCATCGGCATCGAGCTGGTCGTCGCGTTCCTCGTGCTCGTGAAGTTCGTCCTGCCTCGCTTCACGTCGCTCTTCAAGGGGCTCGGTGCCCAGCTCCCGCTTCCGACCCGGGTCCTGATCGGCGTGAGCGAGTTCTTCGAAGCGCACTGGTTCCTCATCGTGGCGGGGGCCGCGGCCGCGGCGCTGGGCGGCGTCCTCTGGGTCCGGACTCCCGAGGGACGCCGGCGATTCGACGCGCTCCTCCTCCGGCTCCCCCTCTTCGGCGTCGTGATCCAGAAGCTCGTCGTATCGCGGTTCATCCGCGTCCTCTCGGCGCTCCTCGCGGCCGGCATTCCGGTGGTCCGGGCCCTCGAGATCTCGCGGGGCGTCGCGGGGAACCGGATCGTGGCGGAGGAGGTCGACCGGATGCGCGACGGCGTCGTGGCCGGCGAGGGCCTCACCGATCCGCTACGGGGGAGCCGGGTCTTCCCGCCCCTGGTGGTCGAAATGGTGGGGGTCGGGGAGGAGACCGGAGCCCTCGACAGGATGCTCGCCCGGGGCGCCGTATATCTCGACAGGGACGTCGATTACTCGCTCAAGAACCTCTCCGCGGCCCTGGAGCCGATCCTCCTCGCCGTCCTCGGCGCGGTCATCCTCTTCACCGCCCTGGCGGTCTTCCTCCCCCTCTGGAACCTGATGAACGCCTTCCGGTCGTGACCGGGACCCCCTCTAAAGAACCCGCCGAAAGCGCCGATCTTTAGACCGTTGGCAATTCGCCCAGCCCCGGGGGGTTGGCTGTTCAGGTCCGCACGGTATGGAGGTTGATTCCATGAACCGGAAGCATGGGGAATCGGGCTTCACGTTGATCGAATTGGTCATCGTGATCGTGATTCTCGGCATTCTCGCCGCGGTCGCGATTCCGAAGTACGAGGACATGCGCGAGCAGGCTCGCGTGGCCACGATCAAGGGGCAGCTCGGCTCGATTCGGTCGGCGATCGCGATCCAGTACGCGCGCAACGCCCTGAACGGGAGCGCCACGTTCCCGAAGCTGGACGGGACGATCTTCGCCGAGGGCCGCGTGCCGAAGGAGCCGGTCACGAGTTCGGACGCCGTGAAGTCGACGCCCGGAATCGACGGGGTCGGGGGCTGGCAGTACAACAGCACCACCGGCGTCGTGAAGGCGAACCTGAGCGCGTACTCGTCGTACTGATCCGGCGATCCGATTCGACCGCCCAACGGCGGACCTGAGCGCGGCGAGGCGGGGACTCCCCCCCGTCTCGCTTGCCGCGTTTTCGGGGGGAGGGACCGAGTGACCCTGCGACAGACGATCGGAGCCGAAAGCGCGCTCGCGGCGGCCGTCGCGGCCGCCCTCTACGCGTTCACGCTCTCGCCCGGAGTCGGCGCTGGCGACGGCGGCGAGCTGATGCTGGCCGCGTCGTCGCTCGGCGTGCCGCACCCGCCCGGCTATCCGCTCTGGACGCTGGCGGCGGCCGCGGCGGCGCAGATTCCCGCCGGCGCGCTCCCGCTCCGCGTGAACGCGCTCTCCGCGCTCTTCGCGGCGCTGGCGGCGGGTCTCCTCTGGGCGCTCGCGCGCCGCGCCGGCATCGGGCGCTTCGGCGCCGCCGCCGCCACCGCGCTCTACGCGTTCTCGATTCCCGTCTGGCGGAGCGCCGTGGAGGCGGAGGTCTACAGCCTCGCGGCGGCCCTCTTCCTCGCGCTGGTCCACCTCGCCTGGTTCGCGGCGCGCTCCGGCGCGATCCCCGGCGTCCGCCCGCGCGCCGAGGCGCTCTTCTTCTTCGCCGCCGGGCTCTCCTACCTCGCGCACCAGACGCTCGCGGCCCCGGCGCTCGTCCTCGGCTCGGCCCTCCTCGCGCACGCCTTCTCGTGGCGGCGGCTGGCCGCGGCCGCGGGATGGTGCTTCCTCGGCCTGACCCCGGCGCTCGTGACCGCCATCCGCTCCGGAGCGGCCGGCGCCTACGCCTGGAAGGATCGCGCGCCGCTCGAGGCGCTCGGCGACGTCTTCTCGCGCGGCGCGTACGGCGCCGTGGCGCAGAATCCGCCGCGCCTCGACTTCGCGGCGGGCGCGATCCAGGGCATGGCGGGCGTCGTCCTCTCGGGCGCGGGGATCGTCGCGGCGGCGCTCGCGGCGTACGCGCTCCTGGCCGAGCGGCGCGGGCCGGGACCGGGCGCGCCGCTCCGGCTCCCGGCGCTGGCGGCGCTTTCGATTCCGGCCGGCCTCGTCGTTCTCGTCCGCTTCACGCCCGACGCGGAGCACCTCGCGCAGGTCGAGCCGTTCCTGATTCCGGTCGTGGCGATCCTCGCGCTCTACGCGGGCCTGGGCGCCTCGCGCATCGCCCGCGCACTCTGGAACGCCGCGCGCGCGGCGGCGGGGTCCTCGGCCGCGCCCGCCCGGCTCCTGTCGCGCGCCGCGATCGCCGCGCTCTCCCTCGCGGTCGTCGCGACGACGGTGCTTCACTTCGACCGATGCGACCGGAGCGGATTCCGGCTCCCCGAGCGCTACGGCCGCGACGTCCTCGCGGCGGTTCCGCCCGGCGCCTCGCTGGTCCTGGACGGCGACAACGAGACGTTTCTCGCGGCCTACCTGGTCGAGGGGGAGGGCGCGCGCCCCGACCTCGCCCTCCGCCATCGCCGCGGCTGCGCGTTCGGCGACGCGTACGGATTGGCCGGACTCCCGCGCGCCGCGTGGGAGGAGCGCGCGCACGAAGCCGACCTCGCGGCCATCGCGGCGGGCGGCGCCGGCGTCTGGTACGCGACGCTTCCCGCCGACCTCGATCGGGCGGGCGTCGTGACGGCCTCGCGGGGACTGGTCGCGCGCGCGCTCCCGCCCGGAACGCCCCTCGTCGATCGGTGGAACGCGCCGGACGGCTGGCCGCGGAGCAGCGACCTCCTCGACGGACGGCCGGAGCGCTACGACTTCGTCACGCGGAAGCTCGCCGTCTCCTACTCCGACGCGGCCGGGCGCGCCGCCTGGGAGCGGGGCGACGCGGCCGGCGCCCTCGCCTGGTACGAGGACGCGGCCCGGCCCCAAGAGCGTCGAACGGTTCGGCCTCGTCGACGGCGTCTGGGTCTGCGACGCGGCGAGCGCCTTCCCGCTCACCGTCGCGCTGCGCGCGTCGCTGCTCGAGGTCGCGGCCGTGCGCCAGTCGGGCGTCGGCCAGAAGAGCAAGATGGAGCAGCTCTACGCCTACCTCACCGGCCCCGACTTCCGCCGTCGCGTCGAGGCGATCGTCGAGTCGTTCCGCAGCCTGAAGGACGACCTCGAGACCGAGCGCCGCTGGCTCAC
>DATIQI010000135.1:0-9831 GCA_035470985.1 Acidobacteriota bacterium | reverse complement strand
GCCGGTCTTCAAGAACTGGGACAGCGTGTTCCGGGACGAGGGGGGAGGCGGGCATGGATGACGCGTTCGGGCTGTATCTCGTCATGACCGCATCCGCCCCGGCCGACTCCGCCGCCCCGAGCGCCGCTCCGGCCACCGATTCTTCCGCGGCGCCGCCCGCCGCCCCGGGGGCGGCCCTGCCGCAGGCCCGGAGCGCCGACTGGGAGACGCTCGCCACCGGCCTTCCCGAGGAGGCGCGCGTCCGCTTCGCGCAGCAGTTCCGCTACAACCGGGTGGACGGTCCGGCGCTCCTGGCCGGAGCCGAGGTCCGCGACGAGCGCCAGCCGCGCGCCCTGGCCCGCGTCCTCGCCGGCTACGCGTTCTCCCGGAAACGGGGGCTCGGGGAGGCGGAAGCGAACGTCCCCCTGGACGGCGATCGGCGCTTCATTCTCGGGGGCTCCCTCTACCGCAGGACGGCGACCGAGGACGGCTGGATCGTCGGCGAGGCCGAGAACACGATCTTCGCCCTCGTCGCGCGGACCGACTACCGGGACCACTACGAATCGGAGGGCTACGAGGGGCGCTTCGTCTGGCGTCCGGGCCGGGACGCGGGGCTCGCGATCGGCGCGGTCGTCGAGAAGCAGCGGAGCCTTCGCACGAGGACGCGCGTCGCGCTCTTCGGGCACGACGACAAGTTCCGCGCGAATCCCGCGATCGAGCCGGGCGAGGACGGCGTCGTCTGGGGCGCGGTTCGCATCGGACCCGAGACGATTCCCTCCGGGGGCGGTTCGAGGATCGAGATCCGCTACGAGCGATCGGGCGACCCGATCGACGGAGACTTCGAATACGGCCGCGTCCGGACGCAGGCGAATTGGCGGGGACGCCTCTCGCCCGGCCAGACCGCGCGGGTCCGCGCCATCGCGGCCTCGACGCGATCGGGAGCGCTTCCGCCGCAGAAGGTCTGGGATCTCGGCGGGATCGGCACGCTCCGCGGCGAGCCGCACCAGCGCCTCCACGGCGATCAGTTCTTCCTGGTGAACGCCGAATTCGCGAGGAGGGCGCGGAAGAACGTGGACGCGATCGCCTTCCTCGACTGGGGGACCGCCTGGTTCGGCCGCGGTGCGTGGGACGAGGCCCGGCCCCTCCTCGACGGAGGGGTCGGGCTCAGGGTCGGCGAAGGGCCGACCGCGATCACGATCGCGCGGAATCTCCAGCGGGGCGACGCCCCCTTCGTCGTCGGGGTGCGCCTGGGGGGAACGTGGGAGTGACCGGGCGGAGCCGCGGCGCGCGTCCTCGGGCCGCCATCGCGGCGGCGGGGCTCGCCCTGCTCGCGACGATCGCGGTCCTCCCCGCGCCCGCCCGCGCCGGCAACGACCTCGGCCTCGCGGTCGATCCCGTTCGGCGCGCCGGGAACGTCCTCACGGTCGCGTATCAGGTCGAGCGCCCCTTCACGCCGAAACTGGAAGAGCCGCTCCTCCGCGGGATGCCGGCGACCGTGACGTTCGAGGTCGGCGTTTGGAAGCGCCGCACGTTCTGGTTCGACAAGCTGGTGGTGGCGTACCGGAGCGAGCACAAGATCGCGTACGATCCCTGGTCGAAGACGTTCCGGATCCGCTCGGGCGCGAACGCGCCTCGCGAGCGCTCGGTGCCCGACCTCGACTCGCTGCGGGCGACGCTCTTCCGGGTGCGGAATCTCCCCGTCGCGGCCGTCTCCTCCCTCGATTCGACGGCGGCCCACTACGTCTCGGTGAAGGTCGTGGTGCGCCCTCTCTCGGCGGACGATCTGGGCGAGATCGAAGACTGGCTGGCCGGCGGGGACCCCGACGCCGGCGAGGAGCGCGGCATGCCCGGCTACCTGCTCGAGTGGGCGGTGAATCTCTCGGGGCTCGGCGACCGTTCGGCGCTCGAGAAGAGCCCCCGCTTCGTGCCGGCGCTCCTCTTCGCGGGGCCGTCGCCGTAGCGGGCGCCGGCCGCGCGCCGGATTCTCCCCTGCGAACGAAAACGCGCCCCGGCCTTGGCGGCCGAGGCGCGTCGTTCATTTCGTCCCGTGCGCGGGCGTCGCCGCCCGCGATGCTCCGCGCCCGTTACGGCGCGTCCGAGGAGCCGTCCGGCGGAGGCGTCACGGTCGGATGCTGCGGCGCCGGCGCGGCCGCGTGCGGCGGAGGCGGCGGAGGGGTCGTCGCCCCCCATTGGCCCGCCGCGGCGCCGTAGCCGGAGACGCCGGCGGCCTTGCCCGTCCCGAACCGAACGCTGACCAGCGTACCAAGTCCCGCCGTCGCCACGATGAAGCCGAGGAGCGCGGCGGCGAACCCGAAGGCCATGCCGACCGGATGGAAGGCGAAGAAGCTCACCGCGCCGATCACCTCGCCCGCGAAGTCGAGCAGCCCGATCAGGATCACGCCGGCGGCGATCGCCAGGAGCGGCTTGCCGAGCACGCGGCTGCCCAAGATCCGGCGGCCGAGGAACATCGCGCCCGTGATGTAGCCGAGGAACGCCGCGTAGATCGCGCCCGCCACGATTCCGATCACGCCCAGCACCAGCGCGATCACGAGCAGGACGGCGACCGGGA
This sequence comes from Acidobacteriota bacterium, assembly GCA_035470985.1. GTDB lineage: Bacteria > Eisenbacteria > RBG-16-71-46 > SZUA-252 > SZUA-252 > SZUA-252. Next base: position 7,283 of record DATIQI010000135.1, on the reverse strand, counting down.
TCCCGATGATCGTGATGCAGAGGATGACGATCGCGATCGCGCCGGTGAGGATCAGCGCGATGATCCCGACCGGGACCGCCAGCACCAGCGCCACCCATCCCAGAAGCCCCTTCAGGAACGACATCCCGAAGCGCTCGTGGACGCGGCTGGCCGCGTGCTCCAGCCGGTCCCGGAGGAGGAGGAGCGAGAGCCACGCCACGAAGATCGTGATCAGGCAGCCGACCAGGAATTCGATGAGCCATCCGCCGATCCCGAGGACGCCGACGGCTCCGATGGCGGGCATCATCTTCCCCATCCGGCCGAAGTCGAACTTACCGACCGAGACGTCGCTCCCGCCGACGCTGGCGCTGTCGCTCGTCTGGACGCCGCCGCCGAGGCTCACGGCGTCCCCTTCCACCACGCCCTTCCCCTTGATGTGCACGGTTCCGCCGACGGCGACGCAGTCGCCCTTCACGCGTCCGAGCACCGTCACCGACCCGCCGATGGCCACCACGTCCCCTTCGATGACGCGCCCCTCGGGGATCTCGATGTCCTCGCCGAAGCGGACCAGATCGTTCCCTTCCGAGTGATCGAAGTCGGGAATGTTCGGAAGATCGGGCGGCTCCGGCGGCTCGGGAATTCCCTGAGCCGACCGCGCGGCCATGTCGGCGGCCCGCTCGGCCGCCTTCGCGGCCTTCTCGCGCGCCCGCTCGATCGTCGTGGTCCGGGACGTCCCTTCCTCGCGAACGCGCACCACGATCCCGCTCTCGTCGGCCGAAGCCGAGTCGGTCGTCGCTTTGGTCTGCGCGACGGCGGCGCCGGCCGGGATCACGAGGATCGCGGCGAGCACGAGCAGGGAGAGCGCGAAGCGAAGCGACGTCCGATCACGCGCGATGCGCGTCCAACCGTCACAGCGCCAGGCACGCATGGCCGATCCCTCCTTCCTTTGGTCGGGACGGTCGCAAGAGGAGGTAGAGCGCGACGCCCAAGGTCAACAGCATGAGTCCGGCCGCCTGCGCCTCCGGGGATCGGAGGGAGACGAGCACGGCATGAGGCAACGCGGCGAGCCCTTCCATCGAGCGCATCACCTGGCGCGCGATCGGCTCGTAGAACGCGACGTCCACCGCGATCCGCTTCGGGATCGCGACGAGACCTTCGATCAGGGAACCGAGGCCGCTCGCCAGCGCGCTCGCGGGATCGGGGAGCCCCCAGAGCTTGGCCAGCCGCGGCCAGACGGCGAACCCGCCGATCGTGCCCGCGAACGAGAGGGCCAGCGCCCCGGCGCCGAGGCGGCGCCAGCGCGCCTTCGCGCGCGCCGGTCCGGTGACCGCGCGGAGCACGCGATCCTCGAGACCCGCCGGCACCGGAATGCCGGGGAGGGTCGCGAACCGCTCGGCGATCGCCCGGTGCAGCGCCAGCGAGGCGCGGCAGCGGCCGCACCCGTCCAGGTGCTGCTCCATCACGCGCGCGACGGCCGGATGGAGCGCTCCGTCGGCGTACGCGACGAGTTCCCGTTCGCAGGTCTCGCAGGTCAGGTTCTGTTTCACGGTGTCGGTCCTCTGGCGATGAGCTTCTTTCGAATCAGTTCATGGGCCCGGTGGAGCCGGACTTTCACCGTCCCCAGCGGGATGCCGAGCGTCTCCGCGATCGTCTCGTACGGCATCTCCTCGCGGTACCGGAGGTGCAGGATCGCCCGGTAGTGCTCGGGCAACTCGGCGACCAGCGCCTCGAACCGCTCTGAGGACCACTCGAGCCGCATCCCTTCGTCCGGCCCCGGGCCGGGATCGGCCGGCTCGAACGCGGGGCCGTCCTCGTTCGAGAGATCCTCGTAGGAGATCGGCCGGCGCTTGCGGCGCCGGATCACGTCGAGCGACAGATTGGATGCGATCTTGAAGATCCACGATCGCAGCGGCCGTTCGGGGTCGTAGGTGCTCAAGGAGCGCAGGACGCGGATGAAGGTTTCTTGCGCGACCTCCGCCGCGTCGTCCGCGCTCCCCGTGATGCGCCAGGCCAGATTCACCACCGGGCCTTGATACGCCCGAACCAGCTCCCGGTAGGCCCGCTCGTCGTTCGCGAGGCACCGCCGGACAAGGTCCCGTTCGTCGCTGCTCACCTAGTCGGAGCCTCCGCCGGAACCTTCGTGCACAGTACGTCCAAGGGGGTGGCGAAGTTTCGCCATGGAGCGGGCCTCCGGGAGGGCCGGCGGCCCGTCCGGGCCTCCCCGCGCTCCCGGCCGGGCAACCTAGGCCGCGGGAGGGGGTCCGTCAAGGCTTTTCCCTTGACGGGCCACGACTTGAGAGCCTAGCGTGCCGCTTGATCATGACCACGATCGCCTCCGTCTTCTCCCGCGAAATCCTCGATTCACGCGGCCAGCCGACCCTGGAAGTCGACGTCGTGCTCCAAAGCGGCGCCATGGGCCGCGCGGCCGTGCCGTCCGGCGCCTCCACGGGATCGCGCGAGGCGCTCGAGCTGCGCGACCAGGATCCGAAGCGCTTCCTGGGCAAGGGGGTCCTGAAGGCGGTCCGAAACGTGAACGAAACGATCGCCCCGCGGCTCCTGGGCGAGGACGCCTCCGACCAGCCGGGCATCGACCGGCTCCTGATCGACCTCGACGGAACGCCGAACAAGACGCAGCTCGGCGCGAACGCGACGCTCGGCGTCTCCATGGCCTGCGCGCGCGCCGCGGCGGACGCGCACGCCCTGCCGCTCCATCGCTACCTCGGCGGCGCGAACGCGAAGGTCCTGCCGGTTCCCCTGATGAACGTGGTGAACGGGGGGGCCCACGCGGACAACAATCTCGACATCCAGGAATTCATGATCGTCCCGCTCGGCGCGCCGACGTTCGGCGAGGCGCTGCGCGCGGGCTCCGAGGTCTTCCACACGCTGAAGAAGCTTCTCCACGAGAAGGGGCTCGTGACCGCCGTCGGCGACGAGGGGGGCTTCGCGCCGAACCTCGGGAGCAACGCCGAGGCGCTCGACTTCCTCGTGAAGGCGATCGAGAAGGCGGGCTATCGTCCCGGGGAGCAGGTCGCGCTGGCGCTCGACGTCGCGGCCTCGGAGCTCTGGGACGACGGCACGTACCATCTCGACGGGAAGAAGGGGCTGTCGTCGGGCGACCTGGTGGGCTACTTCGAAGGGCTCGCGAAGAAGTACCCGATCGTCTCGATCGAGGACGGACTGAGCGAGGGCGACTGGGACGGCTGGGTCGAGTTGACGAAGCGGCTGGGCCGCTCCACGCAGATCGTCGGGGACGACGTTTTCGTCACCAATCCGGAGATCCTCCGCCAGGGAATCGAGAAGGGCGTCGCGAACTCGATCCTGATCAAGCTGAACCAGATCGGCACCGTGACCGAGACGCTCGACGCGATCGAGATGGCGAAGCGGGCCTCCTACACGACGGTGATCTCGCACCGCTCCGGGGAGACCGAGGACTCGACCATCGCGGAGCTGGCCGTGGCGGTGAACGCGGGTCAGATCAAGACGGGCTCCCTGTCGCGGAGCGATCGGATCGCGAAGTACAATCAGCTCCTCCGGATCGAGGAGCAGCTGGCGGACGAAGCGCGCTACGCCGGCGCCGCCGCGTTCCGGCGGACCGCCGCGAGCCGCTAGGGACCGGCGCGAGGGAACCCGAGGATGCTTCGCTCTCCGTACGAAAGTCCCAAGAACGCCCCCGCCACGCGCTTCCTGCGGCGCCGCCCCGACGAGCGCCGCACGCTCCGCTACGTCTGGATCGGCGCGGGCCTGGCCGGCGCGCTCCTCGCCTACACGTTCCTCCTCAGCGACACCGGCCTCGTGAAGATCACCACGCTCCGCCGCGAGAACGCGACGCTGGCCGAGCGGAAGGAACTGCTCGCCCGGCGCGTGGAGGACCTGGAGCGCCGCCGACGCGCGCAGGCCAAGGACCCGCTCCTCGAGGAGCGCGTCGCGCGCGAGCGATTCCATCTGGTGAAGAAGGGCGAGATCGTCTATCGCTACGAGGCCACGACCGCCGACTCGCTCCCCTAGGCCGCGCGCACCGCGCGCGCCGCGCCTAGACCGCGCCCTCCACCGCCGATTCTTCGTAGTCGTCCCCCGTCACCTTCGCCGAGCGCCCCTGCCCCGCCTCGACCAGGAGGCGAATCCGGTTCAGGAAGAATCCCCAGCCCATGAGGTACGGTTCGTGGAGCTCGGTGCTCGCGAATCCCGAGTGGACGATCGTGAGCCTCGTCGCTCCCCCCGATCCCTCGAGCGTCCAGGTCACCACCGTGTCGGGCTCGTTCTTGTAGCGCCACGAGTAGGAGAGCGACGTCGCGGGCCGGATCTCGAGGATCCGCACCGGACCGCCCTCCTCGCCCCACCCGATCTCGTACGCGCCGCCGGCGCGCGGCTCCACCGCCGCCTTTCCGGGCGCGGCGATCCACCGCTCGAGCGACGCCGGCTCGACCAGCGCGCGGAAGACGTCGGCCGCGGGTGCGGCGATCTCGGTCGTGAGCCGGAGGTCGGCCGCGGGCGTCTGCCCGAAGTCGGTTTGAAATCCCGCGATGCCGTGCTCGAGCCACGCCTTCAATCGTTCCAGCGCGCCGGCCCAGAAGTCGGCGAGGGCCCCTTCGCGGCGCGATCGGCCGCGCGGGAGCGTGTGGAGGACTTCCACGAGAGCGCCCGCGTCGCCCGGGCCGCCCGTGCCGCCCGAGGCGCCGGCGGGCGTCACGCTCCAGGTAACGCGCGAGAGGCCGCCCCGGATCGCCCACGTGAAGGAGAGGCGGCGCGGAGGATCGAATTCGACGAGGGGGTGCGCTCCCTCGGCCTCGGTCGGAACGCCGGGCGTATGGCGGCCCCAGAAGTCGTAGCGTTCGGCCGCCGGATCGACCGCCGCGTGCTCGCAGAACCAGGCACGCAGCTCTTCGGGGCGGATGAGCGCGTCGAACACGCGCGCCGGGGACGCCGCGACCGCGACGGTGGCCTTCAGATCGAGACTCATTTCGGTCCTCCCTTCGCGTTCGGCGCGTCCGGCGGCGGCACGGCCGCGGCGCCTGCGGCGGCCGAGGCCCCCGCGGCGGCCCCGGCCGAGGGACGCGGGTAGCAGGCGAGCATCAGACGAAACGACTCGCGCGGCGCGACCGGGGGCGCGGCCCCGGAGTGTCCGTACTTCTCCGCGACCGAGCGGACGGCCGCTTCGACGTCGCGAAGGAACTCGGCGCGCCGCGCGGGTGCGGACAGGTCCACGTCGGCCGAGAGGCCGAGCGACGGCACCGACGCGCCGGAAGCGACCCTCTGCGCCAGCGTGCCGAGCTCGATCGAGAGTTCCTCGGCCAGGCCGAGGAGGTGCTCCAGCGAGACGGCGTCGCGCGCCGGCCTGGCCCCTCCGATCCGCTCGACGAGCCGCGGCGAGAGCCAGTAGGAACGCGCGACGGCGCGGTAGAGCCCCTCGGAGAGAGCGCGCACGCGGCGCTCGGACACCTTCTCGACCAGGCCGGCCCGCTCCAAGACCTTCACGTGGTAGTGGACCTTCTGCGGCGTCTCGCGGAGCGCGTCGGCGACCTGCGCGCACGACCGCTCTTCGTCGAGCCGCGACAGGACGCGAAGGCGGAGCGGCTGGAGCAGGGCCGCGGCCTCCTCCACTCCCTCGATCAGCTTCACGTCACGCATTCGCTCCCCCTCGATCCGTTCAACACAAAATGAATATACAAACTATCCTGTACATTAATCAACGACAAAGGGGACCGCCCCACAACAAGCATTATGGCAATTGGTTACAGAGTCGGACGTACCGCCGACAGCCTGAGCCTGCCGAGGATTTCCTGGAATCGGGGCTCGTCGCGGAGCGGGTCGAAGCGCGGCGACACGCCGAGCCAGACCATTCCTCGGTCGCGCGCCGTGAACGCCTCTTCGAGAAGGTCGAGCGCCAGGTCGCGCTCGCCCAGCCCGACGTGGATGGCCGCGAGCGCGTACTTGGAGACGTACCGCGTGGCGGCCGCGGCGCGAAGCTCGGCGAGGAGCGCGCGCGCTTCCGCCTCGCGCCCCGCGACGGCGTACGCGTGCGCCAGGAGCGCCCGCGCCGAGAGCTCGTCCTTCGCCAGCTCGTGCGCGCGCTGGTAGCAGCGAATCGCCTCGTCGAACTCGCGCTTCTCCTCGTGCGCGCCGCCCAGGCTCCGGAGCGCCGGCCCGAACGTCGGATCGAGCTCCAGCGTCCGCTTCTGCTGGGCGATCGCTTCGTCGTAGCGGCGGGCGTAGAAGAGATGCAGTCCGACGTCGGTGTTCACCGCCAGCGACAAGGGATCGAGCCGGAGCGCCGCCCTCGATTCCGCGACCGCCTCCTCGTGGCGGCCCATGGCGCTCAGGATGTCGGCGTACCAGTGGTGCGCGTCCGCCAAGTTCGGCGCCAGCTCGATGACGCGACGGTAGGAGGCGAGCGCCGCTTCGAAATCCCAATCGGCGTGGAATTGCACTCCGGCGAGCGGCAGGAGCCCCTCGGCCGACGACGCGTCGAGCGCGAGGGCCCGCGTGGCCGCCGAGCGCGCGCGCGTGAAGGCCTCGCCGGGCGGCAGGAAATTGAAGATCCCCATCGTCATGTAGAGATCGGCCAGGCCCGCGTACGCGGAGGCGTAGGCCGGGTCGAGCGCGATGGAGCGGCCGAAATGCTCGATCGCCTTCCGCATCCCCTCCTCGCTCCGGCGGGCCCAGTGGAAGCGGCCGCGCAGGTATTCCTCGTACGCCTCCGGATCGACGCGGCGCGCCCGCGCGAGGCCCTCGGTGTCCCCCGGCGTGAGCTGCACGCGGATCTCCTCCGCGATGGCGCGCGCGACCTCCGACTGGAGCGAGAGGACGTCGGTGACGTCCCGCTCGTAGGACTGCGCCCAGACGTGCCGGTCCTCGCGCGCGTCCACGAGCTGCGCCGTGATGCGGACGCGACCTCCGAATCGCGAGACGGCGCCCTCCACCACCGCGTCCACGCCCAGCTCGCGCGCGATCGCGCCGAGCGGGCGTCGCGCGCCCTTGTAGCCCATGACCGACGTGCGCGACACCACGCGGAGCGACCGGATCTGCGCGAGGCGCGAGATGATCGCCTCGGTCATTCCGTCCGCGAAGAAGTCCTGCCCCGATTCGTCCGAGAGGTTCGAGAGCGGGAGAACGGCGATCGACTCGATGCGCCTCCGGGCTCCCTCGGCGCCGCGCGGCGTAACTGGCCTAACGCTGCAAATCGCACTCTGGCATCATCGGAGCGGAGCAACTCCAGAGGTGTCTGATGTTGGCTAACAAGTTCGCAAATCTGCGGGCCAACACGTTTCGCAACCATTTCGCGAATCCGAGAATCGATATATTCAAGG
>DATIQI010000134.1:0-5205 GCA_035470985.1 Acidobacteriota bacterium | reverse complement strand
ATTGGCGTCGGTGTGGAAGTCGTAGAAGTCGCCGCCGACCGCCTCGCAAGGCTCGAGGAGCGCATGGATGTCGTACCCGGCGATCTTCGGTTCGGCGGATGGAAGGAGCCATCGCTGGATTTGCGCGGCCAGCACGATTTCGTGCTCGAAGCCGGCCTTCGTCGCCCCGGCATCCGTCATCCGCTCGCTCACGATCCGCGTAGTCGCCAGGTTGGCGAAGAGGGTCGCGATCTCCAGATCCTCCTTGCGGTACCCCTCCTGCAGACCGCGGTGCTCGGCGTAGAGGAGCCCGATGGCGCGGCCCTGGTGGGCGAGAGGGACCGCGAGCGCGTGGTGAGCCTCACGTGGCGCATGCGGTCGTGGGCCCTGCGCGGCCGTGCTTCCGGCTCGCGGGAGGAGCATCGGCATCCTCCGCTCCAGGATGCCGCAAAGGTCGTCCACGGTCACGACCGGCGGCGACGCGAGGCAGGGGATTCGGGGGCGCGCGGCGACCACTCCTGGCTCGGAGCCCTCGTCCCGTCTCATGAGAAAGCTCACCCGCTTCGCCGGCAGGGCGTCCTCCACGGCGCAAAGGAGCGATTCGATCGTTCCGTGGAGCGTCTGGTGCTTCGCCAGGACGCGGCCGAACGTCTGCAGCCGGTGCAGGATCTCGCTGGACCGCTCGTCGGACCCCAGGCGGCCGCCGAAGGTGAGCGACGTCGCCTCCATCGTGAGCGTGGAGAGGGCGGAGTCGGAGTCGCCGCCGGCCGTCCGATCGGCCGGATCCGGGACCACGCGAAGCTCGACGCGTCCGACCTGGATCCGATCGCCTTCGTGGATCTCGGCCGGGCGCCGAAGCCGGGAGCCGTTCAGCCATGTGCCGTTGTGGCTTCGGAGGTCCGAGATCAGGACGCGGCCGTCCCGGAGGACGATTTCCGCATGCTCCCTGGAGACGCTCCGGTCATCGATCCGGACCGCGTTCTGGCTGGTGCGGCCGATGCGCACGGGGGTTGTCTCGAGATGCCAGACCGGGTGATCGGGGCGGAGGGGCGCGATGAGTGCGAGCCGCATGGACGGACCTCCGGTCTCGGCGCAAGCCACCGTGGAATCGGCGGCCCCCTATCTCACCGTGCGCGATGGTGCGGTAACGGGTCGCGACCACCTCGCGGGGAGGGGGAGCGGGCGGCGGAGTCGATCGCTCGTCACCAGCGCTCCGTGCGAAGCGGAATTTCTTGCCTGCATGAATGACGCTAGTCCCGGTCCGCCGGACGGTCAACGGGGGGACGCGCACGGGGCGGTGGTACCGAAGTACCATGCCCGCGAAGCGGGTCCTCAGACGTCCATCGTTCTCGAGTGCTCCTGGCCGACCCGGCCCGCCCGGCACTCTTTCGAGGTGAAGAAGGCGCCTGAGTGCCGCGCCTGGATTCCCAGGGCGTCCGCCAACGACGCCCCGCACGCGCGTTGGACGCAATCCATGATGGCCGCGCGAGCCGCGGCGGCGGCGGGCTCGGCTTCGGGCAATCCGGCGACTTCGCGAGGAACGCCGGTGAGCGCGCCCTGTTCGACGGCGCGACGCTTGAAACCGCGGTCGCCATCGGTGGCCAGCCCCCAGGCCGTGGCGAGCGAGGCCTCCAGTGACCCGGCGAAGTCGACCAGCCATCCCGCGCCGTCCTTCGCCTTCACCGGCGCGCCGCCTAATAGCATCGCCGCGATCTTCGGCCACGCCTCGCGCGGCGCCTTCCGGAACGGCCAGTGGCATCCCTCCATTCCGGGAATGACGGGAAGCGTCACTTCGGGGAACCCAAGACGCGCGTCCTCCGCCGCCACGAGGTAGTGGCAGTGGGTCATCAGCTCCAGCATCCCGCCCAGGCAGCGCTTGCCGTTCACGCAGCCGACCGAGACCGCGAAGTCCTCCTCCAGCCTACGGGCCGCGCGCGACCACTCCGACGAGAGCCGCTCGCCGGCCGCGGCGTCGCTCAGCGCCGGGTAGAAGTCGGCCGTGTCGGCCCCGACCATCTGGGTCGCCAGGTGGAAGTCGCCGGTCAGGATCAGGCGCGACACGCCCTCCGACTTCAGCCAATCGAAGGCGCGATTCAGTTCCTCGATCACGGCGCCGTTCAGGCTCTCGCGCCCGATCGTCACCACGCCGATCGTCCCGTCGTGCTCGGCGTTCACGTAGAGCTGCCGCCACTCCGGGCTCTGCATGGCCGCGAAGGCCTCCGGATGCCAGGCGCTCGTCGCCGCGGCCGGGTTCAGCCGGTGATACGCCTCGACCCGCGCCACGACCGCGTCGGGGCCGAGCCGGCGCATCTGGGCGAGGATGCCCTCTCGGAATTGGGCGCAAAGCTCCCCGATCGCGTTGATGTGGGAGAGGTGTCCCCGCTTCTCGTGGAGCATGAGGCTCGTCATCTGGAAGAGAGGCCCGAGGATCCAGGAGCGGAACTCCTCCTCGTCGGCGTCGGTCATCTTCCAGTCCACGAGCGGCCGGAAGTGGTTCGGCGGATACCAGGCCTGTCCCGTGCGGCGGCGCTCCTCGAGATCCGCCGTCGGCCGGAAGAGATCGCCGTACGTCTCGGCCAGGTGGTGCAGGCACGACCAGGTGAGGAAGTTCGCTCCCGCGGCGCCGATCGCGTCGTGCGCGCGGAACGGATTCGGGCCGACCAGGCGACGGACGTACTTGTCCACCTTCCAGAGCGGCATGTTGGAGGCGCGGTGGTACTGAAGACCCGCGTGCGTGACGCCGCAGAAGAGGACGTCGAGGACGAACGACCAGTCGTCGCTCACCTTGATCGGGACGAGGCCCAGGGACCAGAAGAGCTGCGTGATCGCCGACGGCTCCGACTCCACGATCTCCCAGACCTTGTTGATCTCGTGCGGGAAGGCGGGGTGCGCGATTCCGACGCCGAGCTCGCGGCTCGGGAAGCCCGACGTGACCGACCGGATCTCGATCCCGGGGAACTCGCTCCGGAAGAGCGCGTAGTGCGCCCGCTTCACATCGAGGATCTCGGGGATCGCCTCCAGGAGGAAGCGCGGGTTCATCCGCTTCAGCTCGGCGGGGAGCGTCTTCCCGTCGTACGAGAGCCGTACGATGTTCTGCATGATCGCCGCGGCGCCGTCGCGCCCGAAGGCGCTCACGAGGCCGGAGTATTGGCGCGCCAGTCCGTCGGGTGCGCCGGGGAAGTCGAGCGCCGCGATCCGGACGTCGTACGGCTGCAGGCGCGATCCGAGCTGCATCGCCTTCCCGGCGCCGACGATCCCGCTGGCGCCCGAAATCACGAGCGACCCGCGGTCTCCGGCGGGGCCGAACACGCGGTCCACCAGATCCGAGGTTTCCACCGGGAGCCGCCCGCGGCGGAAGATGTCGAGGACGCCTCCGAGGCCCATCGTGGCGAGCGTCGGCTGCCGCATCGCGCCCGCGGTCTCGACCGCGGGCTCCTTCATCGTCTTGGCCATGGCGATCTCCTACGAAACGCGGAAGAGGGAGGCGATGCCGACGTCGCCGGCGGCGCACCCGAAGACGAGGACGTAGCCGCCGCCCCGTTCGACCGCTTCCTCCAGCGCCTCGATCAGGACGCGCGTGAGGGTCGGGCCCTGGGGATGGCCCCAGACCAGAGGGCAGCCGTTGTTGTTGAGTCCGGCCCAGTCGTAGCCGGTCACCTTCGTGAAGACGACGTCGTTCACGGCGAACGGATTGTGATTCTTGAGAACGGCGACGTCGGAGAGCGCGAGCCCGAGCCGCTCGAGAAGCCGCTGCACGGCGAGCGCGGGCGCCTCGGGCATGAGGCTCGGATCGGTCCGCACCTCGGTCTTACCGACGAACTCGATCTCGATCTCGGGGCGAGGGCTCAGGTCGCGCGCCCGCTCCTTCGTGGTCACGAGTAGGGTCGCCATTCCGTCGGAGGCGTGCGTCTGGCCGCCGCTCGTCACGCACGTATCCAACTCGCGCATGGCCCGGAGTCCGTCGCGCGTGACGCGGCGGACGCCGAGGTCGTCGTCGATCCGCCCGAGCGGGCGCCCGGCGACATTCAGCACGTCCAGGGGAACCAGGACGCGGTCGAGGAATCCCGATTCGCGCCCCTCGAAGTACTGCTCGTAGCGCCGATACGAGCACGCGTCCACCTCGCGACGGTCGAGCCCGTACTTCCGGGCGGTCTTGCCGGCCGCGGCGATCATCGAGTTCCCGGTGGCGGGGTCGAAGCCGAAGTTGTCCCAGACGTCGGCGAGCGCGTGCGTCCGCTCGTGCGCGCGGCGTTCGGGGAAGACGCCGACCGGCGAGTCGCTCGTCCGGTCGAACGTGACGACGCCGACGACGTCGCGCCCCGCCTGGACCTCGGCGCCGGCCAGGAGAACCGCCTGGAGTCCCGTCGCGCAGGCCTGCTCCACGTGGTATCCGGGAATCCGATGCCCCATGCACGACGCCAGTGACCACCGGCGCGACGACGTCGGGGAATTCATCAGTGTCGAGCTGGAACAGCGAGAAGAGCCCGAACACGACCAGCGCCAGCATCACCGTGACGGTGACGATCGGGCGCTTGATGGCAAAATCGGAAATCATCATGGGTCAGGTCCTCACTTGGCCGGCGGCTGGTCCGATGGCACGCTCACGCGCACGGCGGTGCCGGGCGTGATTCCCTGCGCGGCGCCAATGAGCAGCGTATCGCCCGCCGCGACGCCCGACACAAGCTCGTACCGCTCCTTGTCCTCGTCGCGCACGCCAAGGGCTACTTCCACCCGCTCGGCCACGCCGCCCTTGAGGCGGAGGACCGTGGGCTTGAGGCCGCGGAGGTCGACGGCGGAGTACGGTGCCGTGAGCCCCTGGCGGCGCTCCGCCGCGATGCGGCCGTCGGCGAAGAGCCCGGCGACCAGGTTCGACGACGCGTTAGGCACGGCGACGACGATCCGCACCTGCCCCGTGCCCTGCTCCACGGTGGGATTGATGCGTGCAACCCGGCCCGTGAACCGGCGGTCCGGATACCCGCTCACGGTGAACGAGACCGGTGCACCAGCCTTCACCTGCGAGAGTTGCGCGGCGGGAACCGATGCCTCGAACCGCATGCTGGCCGGGTCGACGATCGTGAAGAGCGCGGTGCCCGGCGACACGACGTCGCCCTCGGACACCGACCGGATGCTGACGATGCCGGCGAATGGAGCGCGGACGTGCGCGTCGTCGAGCTGCTTCTGCGCCATCGTCAGGCGGGCCTGCGCGTCCGCCACCTGCGAGACGGC
>DATIQI010000133.1:0-2952 GCA_035470985.1 Acidobacteriota bacterium | reverse complement strand
GACGCCGAGGCGGCTGCCGGGTTGGAGGCTCATAGGGGCGCGAGGGTAGCACAACGGCCGGCCCCGGGGGCGCGTCCGAAGCGGGTCAGCGGAGGAGCTCCCGCTCCCAGCGGCCGCGGCCGCGGCCGAGCGGCTGGAGCGCCAGGAGACCGACGGGACCGATCGCCTTCTCGAGGTAGGCGAGTTCCTCGAGGTTCGCCTTCACGGCGGGGTCGGGGGGAAGCTCGATGCCGGCGGCGCGGGCCATCAGGAGTCCCTTCGCCCGGAGCGAGAGTTCGAGACGCACGCGCAGCAGGCAGAGCATGTCGGCCACGACGCTCCCCGGGAGCCGCACGCGGAGTTCGTGGAGGTAGCGCCCCACGCGTGTCTCCACCACTTCCCCGGAAAGGATCTGCTCGAGCGCCTCCACGTCGCGCTCCATCCCGGCGCCCAGCCAGTCGCGCGTCGCGCGCTCGCTCCGCTCGAAGACGAGGCCGAGCAGGAGCGGCATTCCCGCGCAGAGGAGGCCGGTCATGACGAGCGGCGGCAGGACGAAGAGGTTGAACCCCGCGTGGACGGCGATCGCCAGGAGGAATCCCGGCAGGAACCAGACGGGCGAGGTGGAGCCGTGTCGTCCCGTCAGCCCCTGGCCGAGGATCGCGAAGACGGCGGTCGTCGTGCCGTGCATGACGGCCGTGCCGAGCCCCCGCACCACCCAGAGGCCCAGGTCGGTGGAGTCGGTGGCCTGGAGGTAGTAGAGGTTCTCCACGAGCGCGAAACCGGCGCCGAGCGAGAAGCCGTGGATCGCCGCGTCGACCAGGAAGCCGACCCGGCCCGTCCGGATCAACCACCAGACCATCGCCGCCTTGGCGGTTTCCTCGACGATCGGCCCGAGGAGGCGGCGCAGGAGATCGGGCGGAACGCCCGCGGCGTCGAGGAGGAGCAGGTTCACGCCGAGCGACACGAGCGCCGCCGCCATCCCCGCGGAGAGGCTCTTCGCGACGTCCTCGCGCCGCACCAGCTTGAAGGAGTCGATGAGGACGAGGAGCGCGAGGAAGAGGGTGACCGGGACGAAGGCGAGGAGCAGGTGGAGGCCCGGCATCGTCTAGTCCCTTCGGCGGATCACAGGATCTTCAGGGAGACCATCCACTCCCGCCTCGGCCCCGTCCCCTGCTCGAAGGCGCGCGCGTACCCGCCCGAGAGCGTGAGCGGCTGCATGGTGAAGAGCTGGAAGCGGACGTCGAGCTGCGCTCCCAGGTCGCCGGCGCGGACGCGCGAAGGCTCGTGGTCGAGGTTCGTGACGAGCCCTCCCGCGAAGAGCGAAACGCGGGCCCAGGTCGCGTAGAAGTCTAGCGTGCCGAGCCTGCGGAACCGGAGGGGCGGCAGGTTCCAGTCCACGAGCGCCTTCACGAAGTTCCGGCCGCCCGCCTCGTTCAGATCGAGGCCCGGGAAGGCGTCGTAGTTCCGGTAGCGCTTCACCTCGCCGTGGTCCACCCAGTTGTTGCCGAAGCCGCCGAAGAAGAAGTTCGCGAACGGGTCGTTTCGATCGCCGGGCGAGAAGCCCGCCGCGCCCCGGAGCCACACCGAGGAGTGCCGGATCGGGATCTGCGTGCCGACGTCGAGCGTCGCGAGCGCCTGGGGATAGCCCTTCCACCACGAGTCGCCCGCGTACCCCGACCGGACCAGGCTCTGGTAGGCGCCGAGGCCCCATCGGATCCCGCGTTCCGCGTCGATCGCGCCGATGGAGGCCTCGAGGTTCTTGTAGGAGAGGCGCGCGTCGGCCGTCGCGAGGAAGTCGAATCCGGGCGGCGTGCCGACGTTCTGGTAGGCCGGCAGCCGGTCGAGCCCTCCGAATCCGCCGAGGCCCGCCTGGAAGGTCATCTCGCGCGGCCGGTCCCAGACGAGGGTTCGCTCGTGCTCGATCGAGACGCCGTATCCCTTGCGGCTCGTCTTCGTCGGACCGACGAGGTCGTAGAAGGAAGCGGCGTTCCAGCGTCCGTCGAGCGTCCAGCCGGGACGGCGGTACTTCCCACGAAGGTGCCAGCGCTCGTCGCCCGGGAGCCCTTCCGCCGGCGCGTAGGAGGCGGAGAAGTCGAAGCGGTTCAGTCCCATCGGGTCGGAGATGGCGGCGGCGAGCCCGACCGCGGTGTAGTCCTTGTACCCCTGCACGATCGGAACGAGCGACGTCATGCCGAGATTCCAGGAGCGGTAGGGGCCCGACCAGGTCGTCAGCGACTCGACGGAGACGCGGCTCGGCGGCGGGATCTTCCAGCCGCGGACGACGGGATGCTCCTCCGCGATCGTCGCCCCGAGGAACGTGATCGCGCTGACGTCGGTGAGCGGGCGCACCCCGGTGACCACGGCCGGCACGAAGCCCTCGCCGGTGTACCGGAAGACGATGAGCGAGTCGCCGCCCATGGGGACGGGCCTGAAGAAGCCCGTCTCCGTGTTCGTGACGATCTCCATCGCCTTCGACTCCAGGTCGTAGCGCCAGATGTTGGAGACGCCGGTGTAGTACGACGAGCCGTAGAGATGGCGGCCGTCGCCGCTGAAGACGAAGCCGGTCGGTATGGAGGCTCCGAAGTCGTGGAGCGTCACGGCCGTCGAGTCCCGCTCGAGGAGACGCGCCGGCTCCATGAGGCGAAGCGTCTGCCGTCCGTTCACCTCGGCGAAGGATCCGGCCAGCCGCTCCCCGTCCGGCGAGAAGTCGAGGTCGTAGAGGTCCTGCCCGTACGGAAGCGACAGGACGCGGTACCAGTCGTCGTAGGGAGGCGGGATCCGAACGAGCGTCGAGATTCCGTTGAAGTGCCGCACGCCCCAGAGGGACGAGTCGGCCGGGTTCCAGGCCAGATCGCCCACCCGGATGTCCTTCTGGAGGAGGCGCGACTTCCCCGAGTCGAGATCGAACGCGCGGAGATCGCGCCAGGCGCTGTTGTCCTCCGTGTAGTAGAGGGTCCCCGTGCGCGGGTCGCC
>DATIQI010000132.1:0-6955 GCA_035470985.1 Acidobacteriota bacterium | reverse complement strand
GGAGGATCAGCGCGAGGAGTACTGCCGCGCCCTGGCGGAGCAGGACTCGATCTTCCGCGAGGAGATCGGCGAAGCGCGCGCGGAGGCGGCGAGGCACGAGGCGCACGCGGCGGCGGCGGCGGCCGAGCGGGATTCGCTCCTGGCCCTGGCCGCCGCGCTGGAGCTCGATCTGGAAGCCGCGCGCGCCGCGGCCGCGTCGGGCGCCGATTCCGCGCCCGCCGACGCCACCGCCGTCGTCACCGTTCGCGCCGGCGATTCGCTCTGGCGGATCAGCGGGCGCACGGAACTGTACGGAGACCCGCGCCGGTGGCCGCGTCTCTACGAGGCGAACCGGGACCGGATCCGGAACGCCGATCTCATCCATCCGGGACAGGAGCTGCGCGTACCTCGATGACGAGCCCCACCTCCGAAACCACGCGCGTCGTCGCCCTCGAGGGGGTCGACCCGCTCTCGTTCTTCGGCCGCAACGACGCCAACCTTCGCCTGCTGGAGCGGAGCTATCCGGTCGCGCTCACCTACCGGGACGGGAACCTCGCCGTCCGGGGCGAGTCGGCCGCGGTGGACGAGGTGTCGGCCATCTGCGGCTCGCTGGCGGATCTCGTCCGCCGCGGCGCCGTGCTCGAGGAGCACGACGTCCACAATTTCATCGGTATCACCGATCCGACCGACCGGGAGGCGTCGCGCGCGCTCTACGACCGCCCGATCCTCTTCACGTTCGACAAGCGGTCGATCCGCGTGAAGACGCTGGGGCAGGCGCGGTACGTGCAAGCGCTGCAGAAGCACGACATCGTCTTCGCGATCGGACCGGCCGGGACGGGGAAGACGTACCTCGCCGTCGCCGCCGCGGTGAACGCGCTGAAGGCGCGCCAGGTGGAGCGGATCTTCCTGGTCCGGCCCGCGGTGGAGGCGGGGGAGAACCTCGGCTTCCTCCCCGGCGACATGAAGGACAAGGTCGATCCCTACCTCCGGCCGCTCTACGACGCGCTGAACGATCTCCTCTCGTACGAGAAGATCCGCCGCTTCCTCGATCTCGGCGTGATCGAGGTCGCGCCGCTCGCCTTCATGCGGGGGCGGACGCTGAACAACGCGTTCGTGATCCTGGACGAGGCGCAGAACACGACCGTGGGGCAGATGAAGATGTTCCTCACCCGCCTGGGGTACGGCTCGAAGGCCGTGATCACCGGCGACGTCACCCAGATCGACCTGGCGGCGCAGCACAAGTCGGGGCTCGTGGAGGCGCAGGAGATCCTCCACGCCGTGCCCGATCTCTCGTTCGTCTATCTGAACGAGCGCGACGTCGTGCGGCACCACCTGGTCCGCGAGATCATCCGGGCCTTCGACGCGCACGAGAAGTCGAACGGCCATCATCGGGGACCGCATGGGCGCTGAGTCGCTCCGCGTGCTGGAGCCGAAACGGCGCGAACGCCTCCCGTGGCGCGCGGTGATGGCGGCCATCTTCGGGCCCCGCTTCCGACGGATCACGCTCTTCGCCGGCTTCCTCGGCTTCGCCTGCCTCCTCTTCCCGCGCGACGCCTCGTTCGAGGTGATGACGCTGCGCGAGGGCTTCCCCGCGAAGCGCGATCTGATCGCGCCGTTCCAGTTCCACCTTCTCAAGGACAAGGATCTCTACCGCTCGGAGCAGACGGCGGCGGCCCGCCGCGTGGCCCCCGTCTATTCGCTCGATCCGGCGGTCGCGGCGAAGGCGGCGGCGACGCTCGATTCGCTCCGGGCGGGGGACGGCGGCGCGGAGCGCTGGTCGGTCCGGCTCCGCGAGTGGGGCATCTCCCCCGAGGCCGCGCGGATCGCCGCCGGGCCCGACGGGCGCCGGCTCGCGTCCACCGCGTCCCGGCTGGCCGAGAAGGCCTACGAGGCGGGGCTCCTCGCCGAGATGGAGGGGGCGCGCCTCGACACCGACGCCGCGGTCGCCATGATCGAGAAGGACGGGCTCCGGCTCCGGACGCCCTGGGACGACCTGCTCGACAAGCCGCTCCTGCGCGACCGGGCGTGGGAGGAGGGCGTTCGCGCCTTCCCGGGCCGCCCGGAAGCCGCGCGCGCGCTTCAGGAACTGGTTCTCGCCGTCGTGGAGCCGAACCTCCACTACGAGGCGTCCACGACCGAGCGGCTCCGCGCCGAGGCGCGCACCGCGGTCGATCCCTACGCCGGGATGGTGCGGAAGGACGAGAAGATCATCGGCAGCCACGAGATCGCGACGGCCGAGCACATCCACAAGCTGAACTCGCTCCGCGCCTGGCGGCTCCACCGGAAGACGGAGAGCGACTGGCGGCGCGACGCGCAGCCCCTCCTCGGCCGCGTGGTGCTCCTCGCGCTGCTGATTCTCGGATTCGGCGCGTATCTGAAGTTGCACCATCCCGCCGTCTACAAGGAGACCGCGAGGAGGAAGAGGTTCGCGGTCCTCACCGCCGTCGTCATGGGCGTCGGCTGGCTGGTGGTGAACCAGTTCCGCGGCTACGAGATGCTGATCCCGATCACGGTCCTCTCGCTCTCGGCGGCGCTCCTCTTCGGGAACGCGCTCGCGTTCGCGGCGACCCTGGTGGCGTCGCTCGTCATGGGCGTCACGTTCGGGCTCGGCCTTCCCTTCCTCACGGGGAGCGCGCTCGCGGGGATCGCCGCCATCACCACGGCCACGGGCGTGCGGCGCCGGCGCGACTTCTACCGCCCGATGCTGGTCGTCGCGCTCGCGTACGCCGTCTCGATCGCCGCCATGGGACTCGTGGACGGCGCGCGGCTGGATATTCTCCTGCGGCGGATGGCGTGGGGCATGGCGGCGGGATTCGCTTCGGTCCTGGCGGTGACGATCCTCCTGCCGCTCCTCGAGGGCGTCTTCCGCGTGACGACCGACATCACGCTCCTGGAGCTGGCCGACCTGAATCGCCCGATTCTCCGGCGCCTGATGCTGGAGGCGCCCGGCACGTACCACCACAGCATCGTGGTCGGCACGCTGGCCGAGGCCGCGACGGCGGCCGTCGGCGGGAACGCGCTCCTCGCGCGCGTCGGGGCCTACTACCACGACATCGGCAAGATCGACAAAGCCGAGTACTATGTGGAAAATCAGGCGAACGCGCGAAACCGCCACGAAAAGCTCTCGCCCACCATGAGCTGCCTCATCATCCAGGCCCACGTGCGGGAGGGAGCGGAACTCGCGCGCCAGGAGAAGCTGCCGCAGGCGATCGTCGACGCGATCCTGGAGCACCACGGGACGACGCTGATGAGCTTCTTCTACGGCAAGGCGCAGCAGACGGACCCGGAGACGCGCGAGGACGAGTTCCGCTATCCCGGGCCAAAACCCCGGTCGAAGGAGACCGCGGTCCTCATGCTGGCGGACGCCGTCGAGGCCGCGGCGCGCTCGCTCACCGACCCGACGCCGAGCCGGATCCGCGGGGTCGTCGCGCGCATTCTCGAATCGAGGGTCAAGGACGGCCAACTGGATGAAAGCCCCATCACGTTCGAAGATCTCGCGAAGGTCCGGGAAGCGTTCCTCCCGATCCTCATGGCCCTCTTCCACGCGCGCGTCCACTACCCGGGCGTCCTCGCCGACGAAGGGCGCCGCCCGACCGGAAACGAGCGCCGGCGTCCCGCCGACGACCGTCGCGCGGCCCGCGAAGGTTCCCGGCTTAAGATCGACCACTCTTAAGGCGCTCCTCGCCGACGCGCTCCGCCACGCCGGCCGGCCGCGCGCGACCGTCTCGGTGATCCTGGGCGACGACGAACTCCTGCGCGCCTTGAATCGCGACTACCGCGAAGCCGACAAGGCGACCGACGTCCTCTCGTTCGGATTCGCCGATCCCGAGGCGCTCCTCGATCCCGCGCGGCGCGTCTTCCTGGGCGAGATCTACGTCTCCGTCGAAACCGCGCGCCGGCAGGCCCGCGCGGCGCGCCGCCCCTTCGCGCGCGAGCTGGCCCACCTCCTCGTGCACGGGCTCCTCCATCTGCTCGGGCACGACCACGCCCGGGCCGGGGAGCGGCTCCGGATGCGGCGGGAGGAACGGCGGATCCTGCGCGCCCTCTCGGGGCGCATCGCGGCGCTCCAAGTGCTATAATTCATAGATGTTCGGACGTCTCCGCACCTACTTCTTCACGGGCCTCCTCGTGCTCGGGCCGCTGGCCGTCACGGGGTACATCGTCTATCGCCTCTTCGTCTGGGTGGACCACCTCCTCGGCACGACGCTCCGGGGCGGGTACATTCGTCCGGAGGGCGTGCCGGGACTCGGCTTCCTGACCGTCATCGTCATCATCACGGTCACGGGCGCGCTGGCGAACAATTTCCTCGGCCGCCAGCTCGGCGCCATCGTGCAGTCGGCGCTCCTGCGCGTCCCGGTTCTTCGCGGCATCTACGGCACGCTGAAGGAAATCGGCGAAGCGCTCCTCGGGGACCGGAAGAACGCGTTCCAGAAGGTCGTGCTGGTCCCCTATCCCCGCGCGGGGATCTACAGCATCGGGCTGGTCGCCGGCGACGCGCCCGCCTCCTTCGACAAGGCGACGGGGAAGAAGCTCCTCGGCATCTTCATCCCGACGCCGCCCAATCCGACCACCGGCCCCCTCGTCTACTACGCCGAGGAGGAGCTGATCGCGACGCCGCTCCGCGTGGATCAGGCCCTGAAGATGGTCGTCTCGGTGGGCGTGGTCCTCCCGGCCGACGATCCGCCCCTCGCGCCCGGCCCGCCGGACGCTCCCGGGTCGCCGGCCGCGCCGGAGTCGCCGGCCGCGCCGGGGCCGCGATCCTCGCCCGAGCGGAGCTGAGGCGTGGCGATCGTCCAGACCGACGCGCTCGTCATCCGCTCCTATCGCCTGGGGGAGACGAGCCTGATCGCGAGCCTCTTCACGGGGGACTACGGGCTCCTCCGCTGCGTGGCCAAGGGCGCGCGCGGCCCCAAGAGCCGCTTCGGCGCGGCGCTGGAGCCGGGCGTCCGCGTCCACGCCGTGATCTACCGGAAGCCGCAGCGCGATCTCCATCTCCTCGCGAACGCCGACGTCGTCTCCTACTGGCCGGCCCTCTGGGAGGATCCGGACCGGTTCGCGCGCGCCGGGGCGGTCCTCGAATTCCTGGAGCGCGCCGCGTACGGCGAGGTCGAGGACCCGACGCTGCTCGAGCTCGCCGCGGAGACGCTCGCCGCCCTGGCGTCGGCGCCGTCCGCCGCCCTCGAGGCGATCGTCCGCGCGTACGAAGTGCAGGCGTGCCGCCGTCTGGGGTACGCTCCCGAGCTCACGACCTGTCTCGAATGCCGCCGCCCGCTTTCGGCGGGCGGCCTCTTCCACCCGGTGCGCGGCGGGCTCCTCTGCGGCGAACCGTGCGGCGACGACGGCGGGGCGTTCCGCCTCTCGGAGAAGGCGCGCCGCACGCTGGTGGCGCTGGCCGAGCGGCCGGTTCCGAGCGTCGCGGGGTGGATCATGGAACGCTATCCCGGGCCCGAGGTGGCGCGCGCCATCGAGCGCTTCCTCACGGCCCATCTCGAACGATTCGACGGACTGCGCGCGCTTCGCGTCGGTGAGGCGCTGGCGCGCTACGCGGGAGGAAGGCGATGAGCGACGAACGAGTCGCGGACGCGCCGACGACGTTCCAGGAGACGCTCCTTCGCTTGGAGCAGTTCTGGTCGTCGTACGGCTGCTCGCTGCTGCAGCCCTATGCGGGAGAGGTGGGCGCCGGGACGTTCAACCCGGCGACCTTCTTCCGCGTCCTCGGGCCGGAGCCCTGGAACGCGGCCTACGTGGAGCCCTCGCGCCGCCCCAAGGACGGGCGCTACGGGGAGAATCCGAACCGGCTCCAGAACTTCTACCAGTACCAGGTCGTCCTGAAGCCGGCGCCGGAGAACGTCCTCGAGGTCTACCTCGACAGTCTGCGCCACATCGGCATCGACCTGGAGCGGCACGACGTCCGCTTCGTGGAGGACGACTGGGAATCGCCCACGCTGGGGGCCTGGGGCCTCGGCTGGGAGGTCTGGCTGGACGGCCAGGAGATCACCCAGTTCACCTACTTCCAGCAGGCGGGGGGCTTCGACCTCGATCCGATCACGGCCGAGATCACGTACGGGATCGAGCGGATCGCCTGTTACCTCCAAGGCGTGGAGCGGATCATGGATCTCCGCTGGTCGCGCGAGCACCGCTGGGACGACCTCTTCCTCCAGGGCGAGCGCGAATGGTGCGTCTTCAACTTCGAGCAGTCGGACGCGGCGCTCCTCTTCGAGATCTTCGAGAAGTACGAGCGGGAGGCGGCGCGCCTCTTGAAGGCGGGCTTGGCGCTCCCCGGCTACGACTACGTGGTGAAGTGCTCGCACGCGTTCAATCTCCTCGAGGCGCGCGGCGCGATCAGCGTCACCGAGCGCGTCTCCTACATCGGACGCGTGCGGAAGCTCGCCCGCATGGCGGCCGGCGTCTACTTGAAGCAGCGCGAGGAGCTGGGACACCCGCTTCTCCGATCGGCCGGGGGCGGCGGAACCCGCGCCGCGGCGAAGGGGGCCACGCGTGGCTGACGCGTCGAAGCGCCTCCTCCTCGAGATCGGATGCGAGGAGCTGCCGGCCTCCTTCATCCCGCCGGCGCTCGCCGAGCTGGAGGGCCTGGCCCGCTCGGGCCTCGCGGAGGCGAGGCTGGCGTTCTCGTCGGCGCGCGTCCTCGGGACGCCGCGCCGCCTGGCTCTGCTCGTCGAGGGGCTCTCGGGCCGCCAGGAAGACCGCGTGCGGGAGGTCCTCGGGCCGGCCGTGAAGGTGGCGTACGACGCCGCGGGGAATCCGACGAACGCCGCGAAGGGATTCGCGAAGGGCGCCGGCGTCGCGGTCGAGGCCCTGGAGAAGGCGAGCACGCCGAAGGGCGAGTACCTCATGGCCCGCGTCCACGACCACGGGAAGCCGGTGGACGAAGTCCTGCCGGAGCTCCTTCGGGGCTGGATCGCCGGACTCCACTTCCCGAAGACGATGCACTGGAACGCCACGGGCCGCTTCGCGC
>DATIQI010000131.1:0-7919 GCA_035470985.1 Acidobacteriota bacterium | reverse complement strand
CCCGCGCGGTCGGGCCGCCCGGTCCGGCCGTCGCGGTGTCGGCGTCGCGCGACCCGGCGCCTCGCGGCGCCGAGCCCGTGGAGCCGGCCGAGCCAGAACCGGTGGAACTCGTGCCGCCACCGCCGAGCCGCGCCTCGATCTCCTCGAGCCGCCGGATCAGCGTGTCGACCGCGCCCGCGGTCGGGAGCGTGCAGAGATCGACGAGGCAGACCTCGAAGAGGGCGCGCGGCGCCTCCGCGCGGCGAAGGAGGCCGCGGCACTCGATGACGATGGAGAGCATGGCGGAGAGATCGCTCGCCCGGAACCCGCTCGCCTGGGCGGCGTAGCGATCCCGGTCCGCGGGCGCGGCGTCGAGGATCCGCTCCAGCGAACGGTCCACGGCGAGGAGCAGGAGCTGGCGGAGATGATGCGTCAGTCCGTCGGCGACCTCCTCCACGTCCATGCCTCGGTCGTAGAGCCGGTCGAACGTCTCGAGCGCGGCCTTCGGGTCGCGCGACGCGAGCGCCTGGCCCAGCTCGAAGTAGGCCTCGAGCCCGACCAGTCCCAGCGCCTGGGCGACCGAAGCGGCGCTGACTCCCTCCGGCGAGACGGCGATCGCCTGATCGAGTCGGGAGAGCGCGTCCCGCACGCTTCCCTCCGACGCCCGGGCGATCAAGGCGGCCGCGTCGGCGTCGAGCACGACGCTCTCGGCCTTCGCGACGGTCGTCAGATGCGCGACCAGCTCCTCGCTCCGCAGGCGGCGGAACTCGAAGACCTGGCAGCGGGACGTGATCGTCTCGGGGACTTCCTGGGGCTCGGTCGTCGCGAAGACGAACCGGACGTGGGGCGGCGGCTCCTCCAAGGTCTTCAGGAGCGCGTTCCAGGCGAAGTCGGTGAGCTGATGCGCCTCGTCGATGATGTAGACCTTCGACTTGCCGCCCGACGGAGCGTACTTCACGTTCTCGCGGAGGTTGCGGATCTCCTCGATCCCCCGGTTCGACGCGCCGTCGATCTCGAGGACGTCCATGGAGGAGCCGCCGGTGATCTCGGCGCAGCTGCCGCAGCGATTGCAGGGCTCGGCGGCGCCGCTCGCGCGCGTCTCGCAGTTCAGGGCCTTCGCGAGGAGCCGCGCGGTGGTCGTCTTGCCGCTCCCGCGCGGACCGCAGAAGAGATAGGCGTGCGCCACTCGGTTCGTGGCGACCGCGCGCTCCAGCGTGAGGCGGACGGGGTCCTGGCCGACCAGGTCGGCGAAGCGCTGCGGCCGGTACTTTCGGGCGAGTGCGAGGTGGGACACGTCACGATCCTCGAGTGCCGCGGGCGCCGGGTCCGGGCGCCACGCCCCTCTGGAAGAAGAGTACGGCCCCCCCGCGACCGGCTCGGGTCAGTCGGATCCGCGGCGCATCGAGTCGATCACGGGCCGCTGCTACCTTCCGGTCCTGGCGGGGTTGGTGACTCTCGATCGCGCGGGAACTGGCCGTCAACACCAAGCCACGAGGAGGCCAATGCCCGGGCTCCGCGGGCCGGGGGCGCTCCCCCCGGCGGGAAGAAAGTGGTGGAGATGAGCGGGATCGAACCGCTGACCTCCTCGTTGCGAACGAGGCGCTCTCCCAACTGAGCTACATCCCCACGAAATCTGTCGAACCCGACAACCCTAACTGGCGGAGAGAGAGGGATTCGAACCCTCGAAGCACTTTCATGCTTACACGGTTTCCAACCGTGCTCCTTCAGCCACTCGGACACCTCTCCGGGAAGCCTAGGTGCACGCGCAATCCCTCGCGCGCCGTCATTGAAATGGCGGAGAGAGAGGGATTCGAACCCTCGATACGCTTGCGCGTATAGCGGTTTTCGAGACCGCCCGATTCAGCCACTCTCGCATCTCTCCGCGGGGGAGAATACGCGATTCGGGCCTATGTTTCCAGGCGGTTCCTGTCGCGGCGCTTCAGCCGGAAGAACTCCTCGAGGATCGCGCCGCACTCGTCGGCCAAGACGCCCGGAACGATCTCCGCGCGATGATTCAAACGCAGATCCTGGGGCACGAGCGCGAGCGAGCCGCACGCGCCGGCCTTCGGATCGCGCGCGCCGAAGACCAGTTTCGGAATCCGAGCCAGCACGATCGCGCCGGCGCACATGTGGCAGGGCTCGAGGGTGGCGTAGAGCGTGGCCTCGTCCAGCCGCCACGACTTCAGCGTCTGGCAGGCCGCGCCGATGGCGAGAATCTCGGCGTGCGCGGTCGGGTCCTGTGCCGCTTCGACCCGATTGTGGCCCCGTCCGACGATCCGTCCGTCCCAAACCACGACCGCGCCGACCGGGACTTCCCCTTCGTCGGCGGCCGCGCGCGCTTCGCCGAGCGCGGCTTCCATGAAGCGCTCGTGATCGGGACCGGGACGGAGACCGCTCACTTCTCCGGGAACTTCTTGAAGGCGTCGCGCACCAGGTCGCTCGCGACTTCCTCGTAGCGGGGCGGATCGGTCGCGCGCTTGTTCTGGATGAAGCCGGTCTCGTCGTAGTTCACGGAGCCGCTGGTCGGATCGATCTCCTGTCCGAAGCGCTGCTCGCGCGGATCCTTGCTCCAGAGCCGTTTCATCGAGCGGACGTCGAAGCAGGCGAACGAGAGTCCCACGATCGTGTGCGACGACCCGGCGTCGATTACGGGAACCCGGTGGTTCTCCCACTCGTTCACCTTCGCGAAGAGAATGGCGTCCACCGTGAGGAGCGAGTCGAGCCCCGCCACCGCCGTGGAGTCGAGCGTGCCGAACTTCGCCCAGCGCTCCGTGAGCCGGTCGATGCGGTCCCCCTCGTCGCGCGACACGAG
Organism: Acidobacteriota bacterium; assembly: GCA_035470985.1. Lineage (GTDB taxonomy): Bacteria > Eisenbacteria > RBG-16-71-46 > SZUA-252 > SZUA-252 > SZUA-252. The sequence continues at coordinate 5,128 of DATIQI010000131.1, read as the reverse complement.
GATCTGCTCCGTGTCGAACGGGTAGAGGAAGCTGGCGCGGTTCGCCGGGAAGGACGCCAGCCGCTCCCTGAGAACGTCGTCCATGATCTTCGTCGCGCCCAGCTCCGGCGAGGCGTTCACGAGCGGAAAGATCGCGACCCGGATCGGCCGCGACGCCTTCGGCGACTCCTTCGCGGGGGCCTGCGCGGAAGCGGGAACCGACGATCCCAAGAGGCCCACCAGGGCCGCTGAGGCGGCGAAGACGCCCACGGCATTACGTGACTTCATCGCGGCTACCTCGTACGGGGACGGTACCGGCTTCAGGCCGATTCGGGCGTCGGGCGGAGGGAGTGGCGGGCCCAGGAGGATTTGAACCCCCAACCTTCTGATCCGTAGTCAGACACTCTATCCAGTTGAGCTATGGGCCCGCGCGATCGCGCGAATCGTTCGTAATGGCGGAGAGGAGAGGATTCGAACCTCCGGTAGGGTATTAGCCCTACAACGGTTTAGCAAACCGCCGCCTTCAGCCACTCGGCCACCTCTCCCCCATTGGGAGCTCCTGTTCGGAGCCGGGTGATACTACCCGCCGGGTGGCCCCCGGTCAAGTTCGGTCGCCGAAGGCAGTTCCGCCATGTCCGCACGACTCGACAACGCCGCGCCTTGGACGCGGGACCCCAGTTCCCCGCGCCCTACCCGATACGTACCCCCGCGGTCGGGGGTTTCGCCCGGTAAGACCGCCGATGGGCTCCAACGGTTGAAGAGTTAGGGGGATGGCGCGTCGTCGGGGGGGCGGCCGTGCGGCCAGGCGGGCTCGACGTGGATGGTCACTTCCACGACCTGCGGCATGGCGCGCCGCACGTCTTCCTTCACGTCGTGCGCCAGTTTATGGCTCTCGCGCACCGTCATCTCGGGGGCGACTTCCATGTGCATCTCGGCGATGTAGGAGAGCCCCATCTTCCGCATGAGGAGCTTCTCCACGCGGTGGACGCCCGGGCGCGACTCCGCCACCAGCCGCACCGATTCCACCAGGTCGGGCGCCGCCGTGTGGTCCATCAGCTCATGGACCGCAGGCTGGAGCATCCGCCATCCGGTGATCAGAATGATGACGCTCGCGAAGAGGGCGGCCCAGGCGTCGGCGGTCTGGAACCGGGGCCCCCCCACCAGCGCGATCGTGATCCCGATCGCGGCCAATCCCGACGTGATGGCGTCGCTTCGATGGTGCCAGGCGTCGGCGCGGACCGCGTGGCTCCCGACTTCCTTCCCCACCCGGAGGACGAAGCGGGAGAGGATCTCCTTCACGACCACGACGCCGAGGAGGAGCGCCAGGGTGAAGGGGGCCGGGGAGCGGTCCGGGACGGCGATCTGGTGGACCGCCTCGACGGCGATCGAGAGGGCGGCTGCGAAGATGAGGATCGCGACGAGCGCCGCGGCCAGCGGCTCCGCCTTGCCGTGTCCGTAGGGGTGGTTGTGGTCGGGCGGCCGGGCCGCGATCTGGAGCCCCCGCCAGACGACGAGCGAGCCGATGGAGTCGCTCAGCGACTCGATGGCGTCGGCGATCAGCGCGTACGACGTTCCGACGATCCCCCCCGCGAGCTTCACGGTGGCCAGAAGGAGATTGGCGCAGAGTCCGATCACGCTGGAGCGCATACCCCGCTCGTAGCGGCGGTGTTGCGCGCTCCGGACCTCGGCTTCTTGGGTGGAGGCCATCGCGCGCATCATAGCCCTCCGGGCCCTCCTCTTCATGAATTCTTCACGATTCCGTGCGATCCTCTGGGAGATGCCCTCCCTGGCGAAACCACGCATCCTGGTCGTCGAGGACGACGCGAAGACCGCGAACCTGGTCCGGCTCTATCTGGAGCACGCCGGGTACGAGATCGCGGTGGCCTCCGACGGCCGCGAAGGGCTCCGCCTCGCGCGGCGCGAGCCCGTGCCCGACCTGGTGGTGCTCGACGTCATGCTCCCCCACGTGGACGGGCTCCAGATCTGCCGCGAGATCCGCCTCGGAACCGACGCCTCGGTCATCCTCCTCACGGCGCGGAGCACGGAGGAGGATCGCCTGGAGGGCCTCGACCTCGGCGCGGACGACTACGTCGTGAAGCCCTTCAGCCCTCGGGAGCTGGTGGCTCGGGTCCGGGCCGTGCTCCGGCGCCGCGTCCCGGACGGCGCGGCGGGACGCGCCCGGTCCGGCGCGAAGGCGCCGGTCGGGGCGGGCGGCGCGCGGCACCAGGCGGGCGCGATCGAGGTCGATCCCGCGCGGCACGAGGCGCGGGTGAACGGGAAGCCGGTGGAGCTGACTCCGCGCGAGTTCGATCTCCTCCACGCGCTCGCGCGCCAGCCGGGCCGCGTCTTCTCGCGCGACGACCTCGCCGGGGCCGCGTTCGGGCCCGACTACGAAGGCTCCGAGCGGACCGTGGACGCGCACGTGAAGAACCTCCGCGCGAAGATCGAACGCGATCCCGCCGCGCCGAGGATCATCCTCACGGTCTTCGGCGTCGGCTATCGCCTGGCGGAGGGGACGGGCGATGCGTAGCCTCCGCGTCCGACTCCTCGCCATCGTCGCGTTCGTCTCCATGGTCGCGGTCGTCACCGTCGTCCTCGTCTCGCGGGAGGGGGTCCGGAGCGAATTCATGCGCTTCGAGACCCGCACGGGCGCGATGGCCCTGGAGGACGCCGCCGAAGCGGTCCGCTCCTGGGTGGACGCCGGCGGCGATCCCGTTCGAAGCGAGGAGATCCTGAAGCGCTTCGACCGCCCGGGCCACCGGTCGCTGGTCCTCGTCGATTCCACCGGAAACGTCCTCTCGGTCTCGTCCCCGCGCCTCCACCGAGTCCGCGTCGATCTTAGCGAGCTCCACGATCGGATCGAGGTGCTCCGGGACAAGGTGGAGGGGAACCGGCGCACGGTCGAGCGGACCATCGTCCGCGGCGCGCCGCACCAGGTGATCGCGGGGTCCCAGGGAAGCCCGCCCGTCTTCCTCTACGCGGTTCCCCTCTCCGGACTCCCCGGCGGGCCGGCGGCGCCGTACGTCCGGTCGGTGAACCGCTGGATGATCGGCGCGATCGCCGCCGCGGCCGCGCTCGCCATGATCGTGACCTGGCTGCTCTCGAGGCGGATCGTCGGGCCGGTGGAGGCGCTCACGAGCGCGGCCCGGCGGATGGAGCGGGGAGACTGGAGCGCGCGCGTGGCCGTGCGCTCCAAGGACGAGATCGGCGATCTGAGCCACGCCTTCAACGCGATGGCGGAGGCGCTCGCGAGGAACGAAACGGTCCGTCGCCAGCTCGTCACCGACGTGGCGCACGAGCTCCGGACGCCGCTCACGAATCTCCGCGCGCAGCTCGAGGCGATCGAGGACGGCCTCGTTCCCGCCGACGCGTCCTCGCTCCGCTCGCTCCACGAGGAGACGCTCCTCCTCTCCCGGCTCGTCGAGGATCTCCAGGACCTCTCCCTGGCCGAGGCGGGACGGCTGCGCCTCGATCGGGCGCCGGTCGCCCCGGGCGAGGTTCTCGACGCGGCGGCCGCGGCGTTCCGGGCCCGTTGCGAGGAGCGCGGGATCGCGCTGGGGGTGGCGCCGGAGAGCGCCGGGGCGCCGCGTGTCTCGGCCGACGCCGGACGTCTCGCCCAGATCCTCCGGAATCTCCTCGCGAACGCCATGACGCACACTCCGAAGGGGGGCTCCCTGACGCTCGCGGCCTCCCCCGAAGGAGCGTTCGTACGTTTCGAGGTCCGGGACACCGGCGACGGGATCGCCCCCGAGCACCTCCCCCACGTCTTCGATCGCTTCTATCGGGCCGACGCCTCCCGGTCGCGCGTGACCGGCGGCGCGGGCCTCGGCTTGCCGATCGTGAAGCAGCTCGTGGAAGCGCACGGCGGCTCCGTCGCGATCGACAGCGGCCCGGACCGAGGCACCGCGATCTCCTTCACGATCCCGCTCGCCTGACGCCCCTTCATCGGTTCTTCACAGTTCCGGCGTATATCTGTTCGCGGGCCATGAGTCGCGCCGCCGGGCGCGGGAGCCGAAACGGAGGAACGGGTCATGAAGAAGAGGGTCGTGGCAGTGCCGCTCTGGGTGATCGGGATTCTGGTGGCGACGTGGGCGGGCGGGGCCCCGAGCACGCCGCCGGCGAAGCCGTTTCCCGACAGCGGACCGGGCCCCGTCGCCGCGGCGTGGTTCGCCGCGTTCAACGGCGACGACGACGCGGCGCGCGCGTTCTTCCGGGAGCAGTTCACTCCGGAAGCGCTCGCGAGACGGCCCGTGGAGGAGCGCCTCGAGCTCTGGAAGACGCTTCGCGCCGAGCACGGCGCCTTGACGCCGGTCGACGTCACCGGCGCCGCCGCCTCGTCGCTGACCGTGACCGCGCGCGCCGCGCGGGGCGCGGAACTCACGATGCGCTTCGAATTCGAGTCCGCGGCGCCTCATCGATTCCTCGGGGTCCGGATCGAGGCCCGGGAGCCGGGAGAGGAAGGGGTCGCCGCCGGCCCCCCCATGACCGAGCCGGAGGTCGTGGAGGCGCTCGGCGCCTATGCCGACTCCCTTTCGAGCGCGGAGTCCTTCTCGGGGACGGTGCTCCTGGCCAAGCGTGATCGGCCGCTCTTCCACCGCGCCTACGGTCGATCCGATCGCGACGCCAAGCGCGCGAACCGCCCGGACACCAAGTTCAACCTCGGCTCGATCAACAAGGTCTTTACGCAGGTCGCCGTCTACCAGCTCGCCGAGCGGGGCCGCGTCCGCCTCGACGAGACCATCGATCGCTACCTGGCCGACTACCCGAAGGAGAAGGGGTCGAAGCTCACGGTCCGGATGCTCCTGCAGCATCGGGGCGGCACCGGCGACATCTTCAACGATCGCTACGACGCGAACCGGTCGAAGCTCCGGACCTCCAAGGAGTGGTACCGCTTCGTGCGCGACCAGGCCCTCGATTTCGAGCCGGGGACGCGCGAGGAGTACTCCAACGTCGGCTACGTGCTCCTGGCGGCGATCGTCGAGGCCGTGTCCGGAGAGGACTACTACGACTACGTCCGCGACCACGTCTTCCGTCCCGCGGGCATGACCGCGACGGACTCCGATCCGCTCTCCGAGGCGACCCCGAACCGCGCCGTCGGCTACACGCGCCGTCCCTCCGGGCGCGGCGCGCCGGCGGAGCGCGGTTCGCT
>DATIQI010000130.1:0-3395 GCA_035470985.1 Acidobacteriota bacterium | reverse complement strand
GAGCTGCAGGCCGCCGCCATAACCCAGCTTCGTTTGCGGCGTGACGTGCGCTCGCGGATACAACTGCAGGTGATTTCCCATTTGCAGCGCGTTGACGATCATGACGTTGCTGCCTTCGTCGATCGCGACGCTGCCCCAATTCATGCCGCCGGCGAAACCGGGAAACTGCTCGCCTTCTTCGCCGTCGTGGCGGCGCTCGACGCGCTGGCCGCGACACTCGTCGAGACGCGGCCGGCGTGGCGCGCGGGGATCTGGCTCGCCGTCGCGTCCCTCGCGCGGCCGGAGTGTCTCCTCCTCACGCTCCTCGCGGGCGCGGCGCTCTTGGCCGGGGGCGCGGATGCGCGCGAAGGACCGGGCGCCCCGGTCGCCCCGGGCGCCCCGGTCGCGCGGCTCCGCGCGTCCGCCTCGCTCGCGGCGGGCTTCGCGGTCCCGTACGGCGCGTGGCTCGCGGCGGCCTGGATCCAGTTCCACCGGCTCCTCCCGAACACCAGCGGGGCGAAGGCGGGCGCCTGGCTCGACGCCGAGCGCGCGACGGCCGCGGTCCGGGACGTGATTCGCGGATCGCTCTCCGGCGAAGGGCTCCCGCTCGCGCTCGCGATCGCCGTCTTCGCGTTCGGGGGGACCTATCGCCTGAAGCGGATGGATCGGGGGCGGCGCGTGTTCTGGATCGCCGTCGCCGTCTGGCCGCTCCTCCTCGCCGCCTTCTTCGCGCTGACGGGCGTCCAGGTCGTCTCGCGCTACCTTCTCCCGGCGACGCCGGCGATCCTCCTCCTGGGAGCGGCTTCGCTCCGCGCCGTCGCCGCGGACCGGCGCTTCTCGCCGCGCGCGACGTTCGCCGCGCTGGCGCTCGTGGCGGGCCTTCATCTCGGCGCGAGCCTCGTCCTCACGCTCCGCGTCGTAGCGCCGAGCGCGCGGGAGCACACGGCGGGGCTCCGCGCCTCGCTCGGCGCGATCGGCGTCTGGGCGCGGGAGGGGACGCCGCCGGGAACCCTCTTCGCGGTCGCCGACATCGGCGCGTTCGGCTACTACAGCGACCGGCCGGTGCTCGACCTCTTCGGTCTCGTGACGCCGCCGATGGGACCGATCGTCGTCCGGGAGGGATACGACGCCGTGGTGGCCAACCTCCGCTTCGAAGGGATCGCGCGGCCCGAGTACCTGGTGGATCGCGCCCGGACCGAAGCACGACTGACCACGACGCCCGATCCCGCGAATCCCTATCGCTTCCTCCACTCGCGCGCGATCGGGAACCTGGGGGTCACGCGTCCGGGGTCGTGGGTCTACTCCGTCTACGCGATCGACTGGAACGTCTACGATCGCCACCATCCCCGGTTCGCGGCTCGTTGAGTCGGGGCGGGGAGGAGCGTAGAATGGACGGGAACCTCGATGGCGGGCGCCGGTCACGCCCTCGCAACGCGCCACTTCACATCAAGTTGTAACAGGAGCTTCATGCGTTTTCTGCGCCCAGCCGCCCCCGCGCTCCTCCTCGCGTCGCTCTGGCTCCTCGCGTCCGCGCCCGAATCGAGCGCGCGCGTCGCCCCCGCGGCCCCCCGGCCTCCGGCCCCGGCCGGCACGGCCGCGCCCTTCGCTCCGGCGCTCGTCCCCTCCCTTTCGGGGTCGCCGGTCGAAGGGATCATCCTCACCGAGGACTCCCTCGCGGCGTCGTTTCAGCCGCTCGCGGACTTCCATACGCGGACCGGGCACCCGGCGGTCGTCCGCACGCTCTCCACGATCCGCGCCGACGACCCGCGCTCGAACGACCTCGCCCAGGCGATCCGCGCGTTCCTGACGAAGGCGCGGACCCTCTGGGGGACCGAGTGGGTGCTCCTGGCCGGAGACCACGAGACGATTCCTCTGAGGAGCGTGGAAGTCCTCTTCTCCCAGAAGGAGGAAATCCCCTCCGACGCCTACTACGCCGACCTGGACGGGACCTGGGACACGAACGGGAACGGGATCTACGGCGAAGTCGCCGACTCGCTCGACATGGACCCCGACATCGCCGTCGGACGGCTCCCCGTCGCGGATCGCGCGGACGCGGATGCGAAGGTGGCGAAGATCCTGCGTTATCGCCGGACGCCGCCTCCAGGCGTCGGAACGAAGCACCTCTACCTGGCCGAGGTCCTCTTCCCGCGCGACTGGAGCCCGGGGCAGCTCGTGCAGGCGGACGCCGCGCCCCTCGCCGAGTCGCTTCGCGTCGCGGAACCGGGGTGCGTCGCGGTGAACCGGCTCTACGAGAACACGACGAAGTATCCGGGATCGTCCTACTTGAACCGGGCGTCGGCCCTGGCCGAGATCTCGAAGACGTACGGCCTGCTCCAGCACATCGGACACGGCTCGCGCTCCCAGATCTCGGTCGGGCCCGACCTGATCACCCTGGCCGATCTCGCGACCGGCGCGAACGGCGACTCGGTCGCGGTCTGGATCTCCTCGAACTGCGCGTCGGCCGCCGTCGACTTCGACTGCTTCGCCGAGTCGCTCCTCCGGAAGCCCGCGGGCACCACGGTGGCCTACGTCGGCGCGACCCGCGACGCGTGGCCCGGTCCGAGCCAGATCGTGGCGAAGCGCGTCGCCGCGCTCGCGGTCCCGAAGGACGGCCGCGGCGTGCCGCTCGGGGAAGCGGTGAACGGGGCGCGTCGCGCGCTCCTCCCGGCCGCGGCGGGAGACACGCAGCATCGGTGGGGCTACTTCGAGACGATCCTCCTGGGCGATCCGATGCTCCCGATCTGGCGCTGCGAGCCCCGGACGCTCGACGTCGCCGCGCCCGCGAGCGTCCCGCTCGGCGCCTCCGGCTTCGCCGTGTCGGTCTCGTCGCAGGGCGCCCCGGTCGAGTCGGCGCTCGTCGTCGCCGTCCGGGAGGGCGAGGACTACCGGGCCGTTCACACCGACGCGAACGGAGCCGCCTGGGTGCCCTTCCTCCCGTCGAGCGCGGGGCCCTTCTCGCTCACCGTCACGCGCCCGGACGCGATCCCGCACGAGGACTCGCTGCAGGTGACGGCCGCCTCGGCCGCGCACTTCCGCTTCGTCTCCCTCGGCGACGACGACGGCGCGCACGGCGACGGCGACGGCCGCGCCGACGCGGGGGAGGCGTTTGGGTTCCAGGGCGCGATCGAGAACACGGGGACCTCCGGCTCCTCGGGCGCCGTCACGCTCGACGTCGAGGCGATCACGGCGGGGCTGACGGTGGAGGTCGGGAGCGCGCTCCTTCCCGCGCTCGCCTCGGGCGGGAGCGTCGCGATCCCCGCCGCCATCCGGCTCCTCGCGGATCCGGAGCCCGCCGCGGCCCGGGCGGAGCGCGTCCGGTTCATCGCGCGCGACGCCGGCCGCGCGGACACGGTGGAGGTCGCCGTCGAGATCGCGGCGCCCGCGCCGCTCCTCGCCGCCTCGGACTTCGACGACAC
>DATIQI010000129.1:0-2179 GCA_035470985.1 Acidobacteriota bacterium | reverse complement strand
CACCGTCCCCGACGACGACCCGTCCCAGGACGTCGGCCTCGAGCGTCTCCGGCGTGCGAGGCGTCCCGATCTTCGTCGCCGACGCCGGCGAGGCGGCGATGGTCGCTAGCAGCCCGATGAGCGCTGCCGGCGCGAGGAGGCGACCCGCCCGGAGGCGCGCAAGTGCCGCGCTACCAGCCTTCATCGTCCAACCCGCACTTCCATACCTCGTACTCCTTCGCGCCGGCGCCCCCGGCCGGGACCACGAGCTTCGTGTCCCGCTCCATGAAACGGTACCAGAGGAAGAAAGGTTCCGGGAGTTCCACTCCCGGGGTCGTCACGTAGAGGATTCGATCCGGCAATTCCTCCGGGCCACGCGCGAATTCCGGCGTCGTCCGAAAACGCCGGTCCTCGAGAACGCGGGCGCGCGTCTCCGGTTGGTGGAACCGGACCGCGTAGACGACCTCGTAGTACGCGCTCGCGACCGAGGTCTCCGCCCCGCCGCGTCGCGCCCGCCGCGCCAGGGAGTCGGCGAGCGGCGCGGCGGCGTTCCACTCGCCTACCCGGTCGGTCCAGGTGCGCGCGGTCGCGTGGCGCCGCTCCTCGGAGGAGATGGTGGAGCCGTACGTCCGGTCGAGCGAGGCGAGCGGCGCGAATCGCGAGACCGCAGCGGTGACGCCCGCCGGACGAAGCGCCGCCAGATGGGCCGCCGCCGTCAGCAGGAGCCCGCACGCCGCGCACGCCGCGATCCAGCGCGCGCGCCGCGCCCCCGCGAGGAACCACGCGACGCCGAGCGGGAGCGTCCCCCAGAGCGCGGGAAGGGCCCAGTTCCCTCTCACGCCGCCGCGCGCCGCCAGCGCGGCGAAGACGAGGAGCACCACGCAGGCGATCCAGAGCATCGCGCGGCCCGCGGCGCCCGCGCGCCACGTCACCCAGGGCCCCGCGAAGAACTGGAGCGCCCCGGGGGACGCGAGGTAGAGGAGCGGCGCGACCGGGACCAAGAGCACGCGCGCGCCGGCCGGAACGCGATCGCCCAGGTCGGAGAGGTGGAGCGCGACGCGGAGCCAGTGCCCCCGCTCGGCGACGATGGCCGCCACGCCGGGCGCGACGAGCGCCAGCCAGAGAAGCGACGCGAGGAGGAGATCGCGTCGGTTCCCGCCGCGGCGCAGGAGCTCCACCACGACCCACGCGGGCCAGAGGAGATAGCCCGTGTACTTGCTGAGCGCCGCGCCCGCGGCGAGGGCGGCGCCGGCATAGAGCGCCGCACGCCCGCGTCGCTCCCGCGCGAGCAGGGCCAGCGCGGCGAGCCAGAAGAAGGCGAGGAAGGCGTCGGGATGCGCCTGCGCGCCCGCGAAGTGGGCCCAGACCGTTCCGAGGAAGAGCGCGACCGTCCAGGCCGCCGCGGCGCCCGACCCCGTGAGCGAGCGCGCCAGCGCGTACGCGGCGGCGCCCGCGCCCGTCATGGCGAGGACGAACGGGAGCCGCACCGCGAACGGGCTCTCTCCCAGGGCCGCGACCGACGCGCGGATCGCGGCGAGCGGCAGCCACGCGTAGGAGGCGTCGGGGGTGCGCGACCAGACCGCGTAGAAGAGCTCGTCCTTCCGGAGGCCGAGCGAGGCGGCGAGGTGCGCGCGCGCGACGAGGCTCGCCGCGAGCAGGGCGACGGCGGCCGTGATAGAGTTCGCGCCATGGTTCAGCCGATCGAGAAATCGCACGGGGCGGCGATCGTAGCACGCGACCTCGTGAAGTCCTACGGCGCGGCGGAGGCGGTGCGCGGCGTCTCGTTCGAGGTCCGCGCGGGCGAGGTGGTCGGATTCCTCGGGCCGAACGGGGCGGGCAAGACGACGACCGTCCGCATGGTCTCCTGCTTCCTCCCCCCGACGTCGGGGACGGTCGAGGTCTTCGGGCTCGACGTCCGGACGCGCCCGCGCGACGTGAAGGCGCTCCTCGGCATCTGTCCTCAGGAGGACAATCTCGACCCCGACTTCAACGTGCTGCGGAATCTCCTCGTCTACGCGCGCTACTTCGAGATCCCGCCCGACGTCGCGCGCCGGCGGGCGCTCGAGCTCCTGGAGGCGGTCTCGCTGGCCGATCGCGCCGGGTCCGGCATCGACTCGCTCTCGGGCGGCATGAAGCGGCGCCTGGTCCTGGCGCGCGCGCTCCTGAACGAGCCGCGCGTCCTCATCCTGGACGAGCCGAC
>DATIQI010000128.1:0-10906 GCA_035470985.1 Acidobacteriota bacterium | reverse complement strand
ACGCCCCGCTCGCCGGCGGCAAGCAACGGCGCCGCGTGCAGGTTTTGGCGCAGCTTGCCGCCCTGGAACGGCTCGTCGTGTGGTACGCTCGCTAACTCCCGCTCGGCCGGCGCGAGCGCGGCTCGCGAGAGGGTCTTCCCGTAGCCCTCGAGGATCATCCAGGCCGCCAGGTCGGGCGAGAAGCCGCGCATCGTCTCCACCAGCTTCTCGTAGTGGCGGCCGTAGATCCGGCGGCAGAGCGCCTCCCCCCGCGCGGTCCACTCCGCGGGCGACGGGGGCTCGGGCGCGGCGGGAATGCCGCCGTGATGCTCCAGGAGCGCGCGCGCGGCGAAGAAGGCCTCGATGGCGCGGGGGAACCCGACGAAGAGATACGACTGGAGAATCGCCTCGTAGACCGCGGCGGCGGGGACGCCGCCGGCGATCGCGGCCTCCGCCTCGCGCGTCACGCCGGGCGCGTCGTTCGCCGCGATGGCCGCGGAGAGGCGTGCGATCGCGGCGGCGCCGCCGGGAGGGAGGAGCGACTCGCTCACGGAGCGAGCGCCTCCGCGAGGCGCGGAAGGCTCGCGTCGTAGCGGTACGAGACGCCGAAGTGGCCGTCGGGATACTCCTCGTAGACGTGCGCGACGCCGAGCCCCTTCAGCTTCGCGCTCAGCTGCCGCGCGCCCAGCTCCAGGTAGAACTCGTCGTCGCTCCCGCAGTCGAGGAAGAGGAGCCGGGTGCCCCGGAGGCCCTCGGCATGGCGCTCCACCATGCGGAGCGGGTCGTGCGCGAGCCACCGCTCGAAGACGTCGGGGCGGAGCGCGCCCGTCTCGAGATCGAACGGCAGATCGCAGTAGAGGGGCGGCGCGTCGGGGTTGGGCGAGTAGCAGGCGGCCATCGCGACGATGTCGAGCGGCGCGTGGTCGGCGTCCTCCATCCGCGGCCCCGCGCGGAGCGCGTCGTACCAGGCCCGAAGCCCGCCCCGCGCTCGAATCCGGCGGAGCGCCGGGCCGAAGTCGCGCGTGTAGCAGAACTCGAAGAACATGTCGCCGCTGTGGCACGCGATCGCGCCGAAGGTCTCGGGGTGCTTCATGCCGAGCGTCAGGGCGCCGTAGCCGCCGCTCGACTTCCCGGCCACGCCGCGGTAGCGCGCTCCGGGAAGCGTGCGGAAGGCCCGGTCCACGGCCGGGACCAGCTCCGCGACCACGTGATCCTCGTAGCGGCCGAGCGCGGGCGAGTTCACGTACTGGCTTCCGCCCAGGTGCGTGAAGCAGTCGGGCATCGCGACGATCATCGGCCGGCACGCCCCCGAGGCGATCAGGGCGTCCATGCGAGCGTCGAGGCCGGGCGACCAGGGGCCGTCGTTCAGGAGCGCGCGCCCGCGGCTCGTGAAGCCGGAGAGCATCCAGACGACGGGATAGCGCGCGTCGCCCGACGCGTAGCCGGGCGGGAGATAGACGTGGAGGTCGCGGACGTGAGGATCGCCGGGGAGATTCCCTCGCAGGAGTTCGCTCTCGATCGTGACGACTTGCACCGTCCCTCGCGTCTCGCGCATCCTGGGAACCTATGAGTCCGGCGCAGGCAAGTCAATTGGCGCTCGGCGCCGGAACGGCGCTCTGCGGGCTCTCGGCCCTCGTCTGGATGGGGCTCTCGCTCCCCGCCGTCGCCGGCAGCCGCTCGGTGCGCGGGCTCGGCTCGGTGACGCCGCTCGCCGACGACACGCTCCCCACGCTCACCATCGTCTCGGCCTCGCGCGACGAGGCGGCCCGGGCGGAGCACGCCGCGCGGTCGCTCCTCGCGCAGGACTATCCCGGCGCCGAGATCATCTTCGTGGACGATCGCTCGACCGACGGGACCGGCGCGATCCTCGACCGGCTCGCCGCGGAGGACCCGCGGATGCGCGTGATCCACGTGGAGGCGCTCCCTCCCGGATGGCTCGGGAAGTGCCACGCCCTCGCCACGGCGGCGGAGGCGGCGCGCGGCGAGTGGTTCCTCTTCACCGACGGCGACGTCTGGATGACGCCCGACGCCGTGCGCCGCGCGGTGACCCTGGCGCGCGAGCTCGGCGCGGATCATCTCGCCGTCGGCGCCGATCTGGAACTCCACACGCTCGGGGAGCGGATCTTCTCCACCTATTTCAGCGCGATCTTCTACGCGAGCCAGCGTCCCTGGAAGGCGCCCGACCCGCGCTCGAAGGCGCACATCGGAATCGGCGCGTTCAACCTGGTGCGCCACGACGTCTACCGCCGGTCGGGCGGCCACGGGGCGCTCCGGATGGAAGTCCTCGACGACCTCGGTCTCGGGCTGGTCGTGAAGCGCGCGGGGGGCCGCTCCCACTTCGCGAACAACGATCGGCTGATGGGCGTGCGCTGGCATCACGGCGTGCGCGGCCTCATCCTCGGCGTGGAGAAGAACGCGTTCGCGGCGATGCGCTACCGCGTGGCGGAGACGGTGATCTCGGTCGGCGTCCAGTTCGCCTGCTCGATCATGCCGGCGATCGGGCTCTTCCTCCCGGGCGCGCTTCCGAAACTCCTGGCCCTGGTCGCGTGGCTCGGGATCTGGCTCCTCTATCGCGAGATTCGACGGGGGATCCGCGTTCGATGGTGGGACTTCCTGACGGCGCCGTTCGGCGGAGCGCTCTTCGCCTACGCGATTCTCCGCTCGATGGTGGTGACGCTCCGGCGCGGGGGCATCGTCTGGCGCGGCACGAAGTACGAGGTGGGCGACCTGAAGCATGGGATGGTGCGGTAGCGGCGGCGCGCGTCGAGCCGAAAATGAGAACCCCCGCGGGCAGGGCCCGCGGGGGCGTCCGTCGCACGCCACGTGGGGGGTCAGGGCATATCGGCGCGCGACGTCCTCAAATCAACAGAATGCAGATCGCTAAAGGTAGGGAGGCGGCGACAAGCACCATTTTGCGAAGCACGAAGTCCTCCTCGGCCTGCGGCACGCCCCCTATGCGACTCACGGCGATGCATCAGAAGTGCCACCCGGGGGCGCTTCCGCATCGATGTCGCAAGGGGCTTTCCATGAAACAGTTGCGGAACCGCCCTCGTAGTCGGCGGTAGGATTTCATCCGGCAAGGTCGTACACCATTCGAACACCCCGTACGGCGAGGTACGTCCCAAGTGGACCGGAAGGTGCGATGAACGAGTCCGACGCCCCTCGCGAAGGCGGCCGGGGCCCCTCGAACCTCCTTCGAAATCGAGAGGGCCGAATCCGATCGGGTTGGCGGCTCCTCCTCTTCGCCGCGACCCTCGCCGTGGCCATCCCTCTCGTCACGACGGTCGCCGCGTTCCTCTTCCGCGCCGCCGGCGTCCCCTTCGAGCCGAGAGCGTCGTCCGGGGCGCCCAGCGGGATCGCCCCGATGCTCGCCGTCCTCCTTGCCGCGTCCCTCGTCACGCTCGCCACCGTCGCGTTCCTTCTCCGCGCGCTCGAAGGGCGCCCCCTCGCGACGCTCGGCGCCCCGCTCGCAGGCGGCGCGTGGCGGCGCGCGTGGAAGTCGGCCGGCCTCGGGATCGCCGTCGGCTCGGCGCCGGCGCTCGTGGTCGTCGGCGCGGGTCTCGCGTTCGGGTTCGCCACGACCGACGTCGTGTTCGAAGGCGGCGCCCTCCAATCCGGGGCGATCGCGGCCGCGGCGCTCGCCATGCTCCTCGTCTCCGTGTGGGAGGAGATCCTCTGGCGCGGGTACGCGCTTCAGCAGATCGCGCAGGGGGCGGGGAAGTGGATCGCGGCGCTCGCCACGAGCGCGCTCTGGGCGCTCGCGCACCTGGGAAACGAAGGCGCCAACGTGAGCGGTCTCCTCGAAACGGGCCTGAGCGGGGTGATCCTCGCCTGGATCGTCATGCGGACCGGCTCGCTCTGGTTCGCCTTCGGATACCACGTGGCGTGGAACGTCGTCTCCGCCGTCGTTCTCGGACTGACGACGTCGGGTCAGGACCTCTCCGCGACGATCCTACGAACGAGGCTCCAGGGCCCCGATTTCCTGACGGGAGGCGCGTACGGGTTCGAGGGGTCGGTGGTGACGGCCGCGCTCGATCTTGGGTTCCTGGCGATCGCGCTCGTCTTCGCCGATCGCCTCCCTGGCGAGCCGGGGCTGCGGCGCTACTTCGGCCCGGCGCCCCGCTCGGAGGAAGGCGCCGGCCCCTCGGAGGTCTCGGGCGTGGGCCCGGGGTCGGCCAGCGACCCCGCGGCGCGAAGCAGCAGTTCCGCCGCCTCCAGCTCCATCGCCGCGAACGCTTCGGGCTTGGGGAATCGGACCGCGTTCCCCGGAGGTAGCGGGATCCCCCACTCGGCGAGCGGGGTGCCGAGCGCCCGGGTGAAGACGCCCGACGGGGTGACCCAGGGCGCCATGGGCCAGAGCTCGGGCCCGGCCGACCGCGACTTGGAGAGCTGAATCAGGGTCTGGATCGCCGGGTGGTGGATCCCGATCCGGTCCCACGGCAGCGCCTCCGCCATCTCGACGCGCGATCCGGGCGCCGCCTCGCGCGCGAGCGCCAGGATGCGCGGCGCCTCCATCCCCTCCGCGATCTCGATCGAGAGCCACGCCGACGGACGGTCGGGGTGGCTGGCCCCGGGACGGATCACTTGCCCGAACGGCTCGAAGAGGGCCCGTCTCAAGCGCGTCTCGCCGTCGTCCGTGGCCGCGGAGGGATCCTCGATCGTCTCCTCGAGGAACTCGAGCGCCTCACGGTTGGCCGCGAGTTTCCGCACCAATTCGAAGTCGAGCGGCCTCGGGCCGTAGCCATCCTCGTGGAGGCGGTCCACCACCTGGTCCCGGACGATGTAGGGGCTCGCGTCGCCGCCCCAGATGCCGATCACGACCCGGCCCCGGCCGCCCATGAAGATCCGCCGCCGCTTGGGCGCGGCGGGGGCGACCCGGATCCAGAACCCGGCGGGCGCCGCGATCCTGGGCCGGTTTTGCTTCAGGAACGGCTCCAGGACCAGGGAGCCGTGGGCCGATCCGGGCGCCACGACCACGGCGACCGATCCGCGGTCGAGACCGCCCGCGGCGACCGCTCCCGCCGCCGCGCCGAGCGTGATCGCCAGAGCGAGCCGCTCCGCGCCCTCCACCGCCGCCGGGGTGACCGGAAGGGTCTCGGCGTGCCACGTGGCGAAGAGGGTCAGCCGGGGCTCCGAGTCGGCGGCGGGAAGGAGTCCGAACACAGGGGCAACGCCCTTATTTTCAACAAGTTCCACGCCAAGCCAGGCGGCTGCGCGTTCCAGCGCGATCCGGGTCGTCGCCGAGGTCGTCTGGGGCAACGTCTCCCGAGCCGAGGCCATAAGCTCTTGAAAACAAGCAAGATGGTCGGCCGAGTCGAGGCGAAGAGAGTCGAGGTCCACGGGGTTCGGCACCAGAATCCTCCATGAGGGGTCGCGGCGCCGCGATAGTACGGCATCCATTCCCTTGAAACATCGTGATTTGAAACTTGACGACCCCGCGACGCGGGCGGACGATACGCCCAGCGGGCCGCACGCTCGCGGCGCGGCCCTCGTGGTGACGATTTGCGTGTGGATGGGGAGGGACCGGGACATGGAAGCCAGCTTTCCCGAGTGCCGGAAGTGCAGTTCGGGGGTTTTGATCCCACTTTCGGACTACGGCAGGGATGGAGCCCCGATTACCTACAAGGCCTGGGTCTGCACGAACCCGGCATGCGGCTACAACGTTCGCATCGACAACGGCGAAATCAGCCTGGGCCGCTCGATCCAGCAATCGACCAAGTAGCGCCCACCGTCGGCGGGATATCCCGCCGTTTCAGCGTATTCACGAGCCCGGCGCTCGACACGACGCCGGCGCGGGCGCGGCCCGAGCGGTCGCCCCGGGCCGGCGCGTCTCGCGTCCGGGGGGACCGATGATCCGAGCCGTCATCTTCGATCTCGACAACACCCTCACCGACTTCATGAAGATGAAGCGGGCCTCCATCGACGCGGCCGTGGACGGCATGCTCGACGCGGGGCTGGCCTTGTCGCGCGACGAGGTCTCGAAGAAGATCTACGAGGTCTACGACCGCGAGGGGATCGAGTACCAGCGTGTCTTCGACAAATTCCTCCAGGACGAGCTGGGCCGCGTGGACTACAAGATCCTCACCAGCGGCGTCGTCTCCTACCGCCGGGCGCGCGACTCGTATCTGGTGCTCTACCCCCACGTGAACTACACCCTGCTCGAGCTGATGAAGCGGGGCCTGAAGCTGGCCGTCGTCTCCGACGCGCCGCGCCTGCAGGCCTGGATGCGGCTCGCGCAGCTCCAGCTGCAGCATCTCTTCGATCCCGTGGTCGCCTTCGAGGACACCGGCGAGCGCAAGCCGAGCCCGAAGCCGTTCCAGCGCGCCATCGAGATGCTCGGAATCGAACCGAACCAGGCGATCATGGTCGGCGACTGGCCCGAGCGCGACGTCGTCGGCGCGAAGGGACTCGGCATCCGGACCGCCTTCGCGCGCTACGGCGACACCTTCGGAACCGTCCAGTCGGGCGCGGACTGGGATCTGGACGACGTGATGGACTTGATCGGCATCGTGGACGGGCTTCGCGCCGCCGGCTGATCGAGCGGCCGGCCGGGAGGGGAGGGCATGGTTTCCGTCGGCGTGGACATCGTGGAGGTGGGGCGGATCGAGCGCGCGATCGCCCATCACGGCGCGCGCTTCCTCGACAAGATCTTCACGCCCTCCGAGATCGCCTACTGCCGGGGAAAGGCGACCGAGGGATCCTCGTTCGCCGTCCGGTTCGCCGCGAAGGAAGCGTTCGCCAAGGCGCTGAAGGTCGGCAAGGCCTCCGTCTGGCGTGAAGTCGAGATCGCGCGCGGCGAAGAGGCGCCCCGCCCCGTCGTCCTCCTCCACGGAACGGCCCGCGAACTGGTCGGCACCCGGCGCGTGGACGTCTCCCTTTCCCACACGGCGCACTACGCGGTGGCCGTCGTGATCGTGGAGGACTGAGCGCCGTGCGACTTCCGCCGCTCGATACGCGCGTCGTGACCGCCGAGGAGATGGCCGCCCTCGACAAGGCGACGATCCAGGGCGCCTGGGGCCTCGCCGCCGTCCCGTCGCTCCAGCTGATGGAGCGGGCCGGTCAGGAGGCCGCGAAGGCGATCATGGCCTGGTGGCGGGAGCGCGAGAACGGCGAGGGGGCCGCCGCGCCGCCTCCGCGCGGCGGAAAGGCCGCGCCGAAACGCGGTGGAGCCGCGGCCGCCATGCGCCGCTTCGCGGGCGGCGGATCGGTGGCGATTCTCTGCGGGCGCGGCAACAACGGCGGCGACGGCTTCGTGGTCGCGCGCCACCTGAAACCGGCGGGATTCGCCATTCGTGTCCTCGTCGCCGCGCGCGAGGAGGAGCTTTCGCCCGACGCCGCGACGAACTACAAGGCGTGCGAGAAGGCGCGCATCCCCGTCACCTTCCTACCCGATCCGCGCGCGTGGGCGCGCGGCAGCGAAGCCGACGAAGCGGTCGATTCCGCGTCGTTCGTCGTGGACGCCCTCCTCGGAACCGGCAGCAAGGGGGCGCCGCGCGGGGCCCTCGCGGCCGCCATCGACTGCGCGGGCCGCTCGAGACGGCCGGTCGCCTCCATCGACATTCCATCCGGCGTGGACGGAAGCACGGGCCACGCCGAGCGGCCGGCGCTCCGGGCGGAGTTGACCGTGACGCTCGGACTGGAGAAGGCGGGGCTCGCCATCGAGCCGGGGCGCGAGCGCGCCGGCGTGGTCCAGGTGGCCGACATCGGCATTCCGCCCGCGCTGGTCGCGGGGCAGCGCCCGAGCCATCTCCGCGCCACGGGCGAGTGGGCGCGGAGTCTCCTCCCCGTTCGCGCGCCCGACGCCCACAAGGGAACCGCCGGGCGGGTCCTCTTCATCGGCGGGAGCGCCGGCATGATGGGGGCGGTCTCGCTCGCGACCGAATCGGCCTACCGCGTCGGGGCCGGCTACGTCGTCGCGTGCGTCCCGCGTTCGTGCGTGGACGTCCTCGAAGCGCGCGTGGCGGAGGTGGTGAAGCGGGGCGTCGCCGAGACCTCGTCGCGCTCGCTGGCGGCCGAAGCCGAGGAGGCGATCCTGGTCGAGGCGATGCGCGCCGACGTGGTGGTCGTGGGGCCCGGCCTCTCGCGCGTTCCCGAGAGCGAGGCCCTCGTCCGCTCGCTCATCGATCAGCTCGACGGGCCCGTGATCCTCGACGCCGACGGATTGAACGCGTTCGAGGGGAAGCCGCTTCGCCGCTCGCGCGGCCCTCTGATCGTCACGCCCCACTTCGGCGAGGCCGCGCGGCTCACGGGCGACACGATCGCCGAAGTCGCGCGCGACCCCGTTCTCTGGGCGCGCCGCTTCGGAACGGCTTCGAGCGCCATCGTCTGCGTGAAGAGCGTCCCGATGATCACGGTCGTTCCGGGCGAGCCGGCCATCCTGAACGGGACCGGCAACAGCGGGATGGCGACGGCGGGCGCAGGCGACGTGCTGAGCGGAGCGATCGCCGGGCTCCTGGCGCAGGGAATGGACGCGCCGGAGGCGGCGGCCGTCGGCTGCTACGTCCACGGGCTCGCGGGCGACGTGGCCGCGCGGCGAAACGGACGCCGCGGTCTCACCGCGGGCGACATTCGCAACGCGCTCCCCGCCGCGCTGGTCGCGCTGGAGAGCGGAGCCCTCGATGACGCCCTCTGACGAGAAACCGCCGGGAAGGCCGCCGGGCGGTCACCCGGAGAACGGGCCGGGACGCCGCGGGCCGGGCGGGAGCGGCAAGGGAGCCGCCGCCGCGCGGCGCCGCGCCGTCCGGATCGCGCTCTGCCACGAGCTGATCCGCGCCGGCACGGTGCTGGAACGGCGGAGCATGGTCGTCGCGACCGAAGGGAACCTGAGCGCGCGATTCGACCGCACGTCGGTCGTCATCACCCGGAAGGGCCGCCGGAAGGGGGAGCTGACGCCGCGCGACTTCGTGGAGATCGCGCTGGTCGAGCCCGAGGACTCCCTGGCGCGCGACGCCGCGTCCACCGAGCATCGCCTCCACCTCGCGGCGTACGGAGCGCGGGAGGACGTCGAGGCCGTGGTGCACGCGCACCCGATCGCGCTGACCGCGTTCGGGCTTCGGGGAGAGCTTCCGAACTTCACGACGTTCGACGAGGCGCGCGCCTTCATCGGAACGCTCGCGCTGATTCCGTATCACCCGTCGGGGAGCGAGGCGCTGGCGAACGCGGTCGGCCTCGCGCTCATGGGCGAAGGGCCCGGACGCCGCGCGACTCCGCCGGGCGTGCCGGCCGGAGCGCCGCCGGGCGCGCCGAATCTCTTGCTGCTACGGAACCACGGCGCCGTCGCCGTGGGGGAGACGGTCGATCAGGCGCTCTCGCGTCTGGAGATCGCGGAGCACCTCGCCTCCACGCTCCTTCTCTCGGAGCGGACGAGGCCGTAGCGGCGGTCGCGAGGGTCCTGGCGCGCACGCGGCGCACGCGGCGCTCGGTCCCCGCGCTTCGCGCTCAGTAGCCGCGCGCCGCGATGGTGAAGTCGGCGGCCGGGCCGTCGACGCCGATCGCCAGCGCGTACTCGCCGGGCTGGAGCGACTTCTTCGGACGGAGCTCCCACACGCCGCTCCGCATCTCCTTCGCCTCCAGCTCCACCTTCCGTAGGAACCGCGCGGCCCCTCCCTTCACCGCTCCCACGGCCGTCCGGCGCGACTCGTCCTTCACGTCGAGAATGGCGAGCTGGATCAGCCGCACCATGGCGGCATCCCCCTCGACGCGAAAGCGCGGCCGCGCGATCGAAATCGACGTCTCGCTCGCCGCGCCGGGGATCACGAAGTAGGTCTTCGGACCTCCGAGCTGCGATCTCAGGAGCGCGGTCGCCGCGCTCGCGCCCTCCGCGCCTTCGACGGCGCCGTTGTGGAGTCCCATCGGCATCCACGCGCTCCCGTCGTGGAACTGCACCGCGCCCAGCGCGGGCGCCCCTTCGTCGGGCGACGATTGGGCGGTCGCGATGCGGGGCGAAGCCGTGGCGATCAGGACGAAAATTCCGATCGACGCGGCGAGCCAGGATGTTCGAATCGATCGAGCGTTCATGACGTTCCTCCTTGGAGATCGTGGATCGTATGGTACGTTCCCATGAGGGCGAGCGTGGGTCAACGAGTTCGGCGCGTGGGTCGCCGCGCCACGTCGGAGGCTTCTATGGGAGCTCGATACGCGAGCGGCTGGCTCGTCGCATCGGCCACGGCGGCGCTTCTCGCCTGCGGCTGCGGCGCGGCGGGGAACGGATCCCGGGGCGCTTCGAGCGACCGGAGCGTCACGCTTCTGATCCCGCCGAGCGAGCGGCCGGCCTGGATCGAGCTCGCGCGGGCCTACGAGCGCGGCCGCCCCGGCGCCCGCGTCGAGATCGTCGAGGGGCCGCAATCGACCGATCTCCGCGAGAACCTCTGCACCGCGTCGCTCCTCGCGCGCGATCCCACCTTCGATCTTCTCTACCTCGACGTCACCTGGGCGCCGAAATTCGCCGCGGCGGGATGGCTCCTTCCGCTCGACGGTCTCCTGTCGGAGTCGGAGCTGAGCGAGTTCCTCCCCGCGGCGCTCGCGACGGGCCGCCACCGCGGGCGCCTCTACCGCGTTCCGGTCCGCACCGATTGCGGCCTCCTCTACTGGAGGCGTGACTGGCTGGAGGCGGCGGGACGCGCGCCGCCGGAGACGTTCGACGACCTCCTCGCCACGGCGAAGGCGCTCCAGGATCCGCCGGAGCGATGGGGCTTCGTCTGGCAGGGGAAGCAGTACGAGGGCCTGGTCTGCGCCTTCCTCGAAGTGCTGCACGGATTCGGCGGGCCCAAACCGTACGGCGGAGTCTGCGTTAGCGCCCGCGCGCCACTTCGGCGAACGCGTGGGTCGCCGCGACCACCGTTTTGGCGACGACGTCGGCGGTGTGGGCGATCGAGAGGAACCAGGCTTCGAACTGGCTCGGGGGGAGGAAGATCCCCTGCTCGAGCAT
>DATIQI010000127.1:0-14194 GCA_035470985.1 Acidobacteriota bacterium | reverse complement strand
GGGTCCGGCGCCCTGGACGATGACGACGCCCGGACCGGGCGCGGTCCCGCCCGGGGGCGCGACGTTCGAGCCCTTCAGCGTGGCTCCGGCGGAGATGATTTCGGTCGCTTCCGGACGCGGGACGCGCACCGCGCAGCCGGTCGCGAGCCCCAGGAGGGCCAGGAACATCAGGAGCGCCGGGACCGCCGGGAGCGCGGCCGGCGCCGTCGCGGATCCATCGGTCAGGAGCGAGGCGCCCCGCGCGCGGGTCATCGTCCCTCGCTTCGAAGCGTCGCGACCTGTCGCACCATCTCCTCGCCCCGCGCCGGATCGGAGAGATAGAGATTCCATTCGCTCGCCCGCTCGCCGCCCCCCGTCTCCATCAGGAGATCGATCCGATCGTCGCGATCGAGATCGCCGGCCCAGACGATGGGCGGCGGGACTCCCGGCCGCGAAGACTCGAAGACGACGCGCGATCCCTCGGCGACGAGCCCCATGCGTTCCAGCGAGAGCCGATAGCCGCGCGGAAGGGACGGATCGGGCGCGGGCGGAGCCTCGGCGTGAAGCCGGTATCGCGCCGTCGCGTGGAGCGGGAGGAACACGATCTCCCCGGGCCGAAGCGCCCGCGGCTTGCGGATCAGGGTCGGGACGATCCCGGGGCGCAACCGCTCGATTCCTCGAACGAGGAAGAGGGGCGCGCCCCCGCCCAGGATCGAGACCCGCGTTCCGGTCGCGGAGCCCGCGGAGTCCCGCGAGGCGTCGCGCGCGGGTGTGACCAGGACGACCGACGGACGGGCGATCACGGTCCCGGACGAATCGAAGACGCCGTACCAGACCTGCCCGTTCTTCGACGTGACCTCGAACGCCCGAAAGGTCCCGGTTCTCAGGAGCTCGACCGGAGCGGCGCCGGCCGTGACCGCGGCCGCCAGCGCCGCCAGCGCCGCCACGAAGGGAGCTGCGGCCGCGCCGCGTCGCCGAGTCGTCCCGCGCGCGGGCTCCGGCAGGGCCCCGGCCGCGCCCGGGATCAAGGGTTCATCTCGGCGGCCCTCGCGAGGAGCGTGGACGCCCGCACGCGGATCGCGGTCCCTTGCGAATCGGGAAGCATCGACGCGACGCCGTCCACCAGCCGGCGGCCCCAGACCAGCGCTCCGGTCGAATCGTAGAGCGCCGACCGCTGGACCAGGCGCGACATGGGTGGGAGCGAGCCGCGCGGCTCCCGTTCCTCGCCGCGGTCCTCGTAGAAGAAGAAGGTCCCCGTCTCGTCGAAGTAGTACCGATTGTCGCTCGCGCCGAACTCCCCGCGGTCCTCGGCCTCCTCGAGATACCGGACGACGCCGCCGGAGCGCCGGGCCTCGAATTGGGACGACGAGCCCGGCTCGGTCCACTTCCCGCGGACCGATCTCATGGTATCGCGCGTCGCGAAGATCACGTCGGCCATTCCCTGGGCCACCGCGATCCGCCGGAAGAGGGCCGTGTCCGCCTTCGGCGCCGGCTTCTCCTTCTTGCCGCACGCGGCGAGGAAGAGCGAAGCGAGGAGGGTGACGGCGAGCGCGGTCGCGCCGCGCGAGACGATCCGGGAACGGGAAGCGGGCACGAGAGCCTCCACGGGGTGTGGTGTCAGTCGCGCCGGGGCGTGGCGGGCGGTTCCGCCCGTCCCAGCGTCGCGAGGTTGCGTCCGGCGCGCGTCAGGAGCAGCGCGATCATGCCGAGAGCCAGGAGCACGCCGACGACGTCGAAGAGGGTGAATCCGACCCCGGCCGCCTCGAAGGCGAGGGGTCCGACGAGGAGGGCCAGGAGGTTCATGAGAAGGAGCACGACGCGGGCCTCCGTCGGTCCGACGATGCCGTAGCCGTAGCGGAAGACGCCGAAGACGTGCGTCTCCAGGTAGACGTTGATGGAGAGGACGAGGTAGGCGATCACGAGCGCCATGCTCACGGAGAGGAGCATGTAGGGCGAGAAGCCGAGGCCGATCCCGATCGCGATGGTGGCGTACGCGTCCGTGAGGTGGTCGAGGTAGAACCCGTAGCGCGGCCGTTCGTGCTTCCGGACGCGCGCCAAGGTGCCGTCCAGCGAGTCGCCCAGCCAGTGGATCACCAGGCCGAGATTCACCACCCAGAGCCACGCCGGGGTCCACCGCGTGCAGAGGTAGCCCGCGGCGATGACGGTGGCGCCGAGGACGCCGAGCGCGGTCAGATGATCGGGGAGGATCCAGCGGGGAAGCGAGGCCGCGATTCGCGGAAGCGCCCAGCGCTCGAACCGGGTCAGGACGAAAGTCGCCTGGCGCTGGGCGTCGGCGGGGCGGCCGGAGCCTGCTTCGGGCCGATCGTTCACCCCGCCATCATCGCGGCGGGCGGGCGCGCGGTCAAGCGCCCGCCCGCCGCGCCCTGGAGATTACCTTTTCGCCTTCTTCGCCTTCTCGTCCTTCTTGGCCGCTTCGTCCTTCTTCTGCGAGTCGTCCTTCTTCGAGGCGGCGGCCGGAGGCGCGCTCGCCGTCGGGATGGCCGGCCCGCCCGCGAGCGCGATCCGGACCGTTCCGCCGTCCGGAGCGTCCGCAGCGACCTGGGGAAGGACCTGGATCCGGGCCGGATCGCCGATCGTGTGCGCCGCGATGGCGCCGGCGACCTGCTTCGCCAGCGTCGCGGCCTGATCCTGGCTCCGGCCGACGGTCGTGACGCGCACCGTGCGCGTGATGCTGGGCGACTGGTTCAGCCACGACGCGGCTTCCAGGAGGAGCGGCGCGGTGCCGCGCGCGGCGCCGGGGCTCCCGTAGAGACCTCCGGTCGATTCGCGCAGCTCGAGGCCCGAGAAGACGAGCGCCGGCCCTTCGGGCGTGTCCAGGCGATAGGCGCTCACGCGGAATCCGTCGCCCACGAAGTTGCGCTTGTTGCCCGCCTTGTCCTTGGCTTCGAAGACGTACGAATACGTGACGCCCGGGGTCACGAACGAGCCGTCCGTGGTGCGGCCGTCCCAGACGATCTCCTTCGGGGGCGATCCCTTGCCCTCGTACGTGCGAACGGCCTGGCCGCGCGAGTCGGCGACCACCAGCTTCCAGCGCTCCGTTCCCTTCACGTCCGGATTGAAGCGCGCCACCGCGCCCGACGCGAACTGCCCGAGCCACGGCCGGCCGGTGTACGGCGTGCGCTCGCGCGCGGACGCCGCGACGTAGGCCGTCGTGAGATCCGGCGGCACCCGGTCGAGGACGTCGCGGGCGTCGCCCGTGACCAGCCCTTCCACCTTCGCCGGATCGAGCGCGAAGGTCAGCGCGGGACGCTCCACGGTGACGTGGACGCGGTCCTCGCCTTCGACGGTGAGCGACTTGAGATCCGTGCGCTCCTGACCACCCTTGATCGTGTAGCTGCTGTCGCTCGGCGCCGGGTCCGCCGCGACTCCGCGTTCCGGCGCGGCGGCCGCGAACAGGGCCACGAGCCCGGCCACGGCGAGTCCGGTCCAGCGCTCCTTCTGGCTGCTCATCGAAATCCCCCTTACCCCGCGTTCCGGAGACGGAAGTGGAACGTGATCGTGCCCCATTGCTCGCCCGTGCGGCCCCCGCTCAGCGGTTCGAACCGCCATCCGCGAAGCGCCGAGCGCGCGTTGTCGTCGAAATCGCCGAATCCGGCGGTCTTCTGCACCACGACGTTTTCCTTCACGGTGCCGTCGGCGCGGACCACGAAGTAGAGCGTGACCGATCCTTCGACGGCCTCGCGTTTCGCCCAGTCGGGGTACTCCGGCACGACGGTCGAGAGAACCTTGCGATCGGCGATCGGACCCGCGAGGGACGCGCCGGCCACGGTGCGCCGTGCGACCCGCTCGCCCATGTCCGCGGCCGCGGGCGCGCCGCCACCGGCGCCGCCGGCCTTCACGCCGGGCAGCGTGGAGGGCGCGAGGCCGCCTCCGCCCGTGCCGCCGCGCGTCAGGGGAAGGGCGCTGCCGCCGCCGCCTCCGCGCGTCAGCGAAACCGCCGGACCCCCGCCGCTGCCGCTGATCGGGGACGTCCCCGAGCCGAACAGAGAGGCCGGCATGACCGTGGTCCCCGTGCCGGCCGGCGCGAGCACCGCCGTCTGCTGCATGGCGTTCAGGCGCGCCTCCAGGAGGTCGGCCGTGGCGTCCCGCTGCATCGGCTCGAGCGTGATGTCGCCTTTCGCCTCTAGGCGCTGGAATCGCGTGTCCTTCACGGAACGCGAGGCGGCGCCCGAGCGGGCTTCCTGGGAGGCGATCGCCGGCGCCGCCGGCTCGGGCGACCCTTCCAGCTCGCCCGGCTCCAGGAAGGTGATCTCCGTGATCGGAGGAATCTGCTTGTCGAGCTTCGGCTGCAGCAAGACCCACAGGAAGAGGAGCGCGTGGGCGACGACGCTGCCGGTCATCGTCCAACGGGTCCGCCTGCGGACCAGCTCGAGGTCGAGCCGTAGGGTGGCGGCGGTCACTGGAGGACCTCCACTTTTTGACGGGTAGCGATGGCGACGCGCTTCGCTCCGATCGCGCGCGTGTGACTCAGGATTTCCTTGATCCGGCCGTACGGGGCGCCCGAATCGGCGCGCACCACGATCAGCACGTCGCTGTTGCCGGGTTCCGCCAGACGGGCCTGGAGCACCGCCGGGAGCGACTCCGGCGTGACGCGCTCGTCGTCCACGGCCAGCGATCCGTCCGAACCGAGCGTCACCGACACGTTTCGCTCGTCCTCCGCCTCGCGCGTGTGCGCCTGCGGCAGGTCGATCGGCACGTCGGCCGCGGTCATGAGCGGCGCGGTGACGAGGAGAATGATCACCAGCACGAGGCAGACGTCGATGATCGGCGTGACGTTGATCTTCGCGATGATCTGCTCGCCGCCGGCCGAAGTGAACCGTCGCGCCATGTCAGCCTCCCACCACGGCGATGTCCGCCGCGCCGCAGCGTTTCGCTTCGTCGAGGATGCTCACGAACGCGCCGTGCGGCACGGCGTCGGCGCAGCGCACCACGACCAGCCGCGACGCGCTTCGCGCGAGCAGCGAGCGGAGCGTTCCCTCCATCCGGTCGCGAGGCATCGGCGCGCGATTCACCGTCAGCGAGTCCGCCGAGACGATCACGATCTCGATCCGCTCTGCGCGCGCCTCGGCGACCGCCTTCTGGCCGCTCTGCGCCGCGCGCTGGACCGCGATGCTCGACTGGAACGCCATCGGCGTCGCCACCATCAGGATCACGACCAGCACCAGCGAGACGTCGATCAGCGGCGTCATGTTGGGCTCGTGGATCCCGTCCTCGCCGTAACGGCCCCGTTTCTTGCGTCCCACGCGTGGTTCTCCTTTCCGCCTTCGATGCGTTCGGCTAGGCCGCCCGGGACGTGACGTGCGACGACGAGGACGTCGTATGCGCGCTCAGCCGGATCTGGCGGGCGTGGTTCTCCGCGACCGTCAGCATGACGTTCATCCGGCGGATGAAGTTGTTGTACATGATGACCGCGGGCACGGCCACGACCAGCGACGCCGCCGTCGTGAAGAGCGCTTCCGCGATGCCCGCCGCCACGACCGACGGACCGGCCGAGCCGGTGGAGGCCATGTCGTGGAACGCGCGCATGATGCCCCAGACCGTCCCGAGGAGACCGATCAGCGGCGCTGTGTTGCCCATCGTGCCCAGGAAGCCGAGATTCCGCTCCAGCAGGAGCTTCTGCTCGCTCAGGGCGATGTGGAGCTTCTCCTCCGCCACGTCGGCGGGGAGGTCGAGGTTCCGGATCAGCTCGGTCGCGACCGGACCGACCGGATGGGGCGTGCTCGCGCAGGTGCGGAGCGCTTCTTCGCGATTGCCGGAACGGAGCGCCACGACCGCGGTCGCCATCACGCCGTCCGGATTGCCCCGGCGCTTCCAGTAGTAGAGCGCGCGCTCGAGCGCGAACCCGAACGTCAGCACGCTGCAGAGCAGGATGATCAACATCACGGGGCTCTGCTGCATGGCACCGATCCAATCGAAGTTCTCGAACATCGTCGGGGCTCCTTTCGTGGGTCCCGGGGGTCTTAGCGGCGCTTCCGGCCCGCCTCGAGCTGCGACGCGCGTCCCGCCGCGGCGGCGGCCAGGTCACGGTCCTTCGAATTCACCGAAATGTCGCGATAGGCGTCCATCGCCCTCACGAGCTGCTTGGATTTCTCGTAGAACGCCGCGCAGCGCGCCAGCGCCGAGAGGCGGAACGCGTTCTTCTTGTCGGGCGCGGCGGCGGCGCGCTCGTAGGACTTCAGGGCCTCCTTCTCGCGCCCCTGGGCCTCCTGGACGCGCCCCATCCGGAAGAGGAGCTCGATGGAGAGGGCTCCGCCCGGACCGGCGTCGAGCGCGCGGGTCAGCTCCGCCTCGGCTTCGGCGTGACGGCCCATCGCCTCCTCGAGGTCCGAGAGCTGATAGGCCACTTCGGCCGCGCGCTTGTCGTTCGGATAGAGCTCGCGGTGCTTCAGGAGCGAGGCGTGCGCCTCCTCCGACTGGCCGAGCTGCCGCTGGCAGAGCGCCAGATTGAACCGGGCGGCCGAGCCGACCTCCACCGACGCGCTCTCCTCGAGCACCTGCGTGAAGGCGACCGCGGCGCGTCCGAAGTCCTGCGCGCCGAAGCGGATCAGGCCCAGCTGGAAGATGGCCGTGGGACGCAGCTCGCTCTCCGGGAAGAAGGCGAGGAACTGCTCGTACGCCTGCGCCGCCTCGTCCACGCGATTCGACCGCGTGAGCGCGTCCGCCAGGAGGAACTGCGCCTGGTCGGCCGACTGGCTTCCGGGGAACTGGCTCACCACGCGCCGGAAGGTCTCCGTCGCCTGATCCCACTCCCGGGCCTGGTAGTGCCCCTTGCCGACCTGGAAGAGAGCGTCGGCGGCGTACGCGCTCGTCGGGTACTGCTCCACGAGCTTCGCGAGGGTGGCCGTTCCCTTGGCCGACTGCCCGAGTCGGTAGAGCGCCAGCTCGGTGCCGCGCGCGGCTTCGCGCGCGTACGGGCTCTCGGGGTAGTTCTGGATGACCTTCGAGAAGGCCTCCAGCGCCCCGGCGTCCTCGCCCGCGTTGTAGTCGCACTGCGCGAGGCGGAGCGACGCGAGCGCCGCGGCGTCCGTCGCCGCGAAGTGCTCGAGGAGCCCGTGGTAGCAGCGCTTCGCATCCTTGTAGCGCTGCGCCTGGAAGTAGAGGTCTCCGGCGCGCGCCCACGCACGCTCCGCGATCGGGGCGGTCGCGCTGTCGCGAACGATCCCCTCCCAGCGGTCCACCGCATCGCCCGCGCGATCCACGCGCAGGTAGGCGAGGCCCGCCTGGTAGCGCGCCTGGTTGCGGCGCGGATGATCGGGGAAGCGGCGGAGGAAGTCGTCGTAGCCCGCCGCCGCGTCGCGATACTTCTTCTGGTTGAAGCGGACGTGCGCGATGTCGAGGATCGCCCCGCTCACGACGTCGATGTTGGACGAGCCGCCCCAGCGCGCGACCAGGCGCTCTTCCGTCTGGATCGCGAGGCTGTCGCGTCCCTGCTGGGCGTACGTCCACGCGAGGAGCTTCGTGGCCGACGCGCCGACCGCGTGGTCGGGGAAGTCGGCGATGAGACGCTCCAGGGTCGTCTGCGCCTCGGCGTGCCGCGACATGGCGGCCATGGCGTCGGCGTCGATGAGGAGCGCGTAGGCGCGCCACGGCGACTTGCTGGGCGGCATCCGCTGCAGGAGGAGGTGCGGCGCGCCCGCCAGCTGGCCGAGGTCGCCCGCGCGGCGGTACGACTCGAGCAGGAGGCAGAGCGACGCGTCCACCACGTCCCGCTTGCTCGCCGCCGGCGCGACGGGCTTGCCGTCCGCGTCGGGAGGGGGGATGTAGCGGTCGAGCACGATCTGGAAGTAGGGCGCGGCCGCGCGCGGGCGGTCCTGCGCCAGGAGCCCGACGCCGGCCAGGTACGCCGCGGCCGGGGCCTCCGGCTCGGACGGATAGCCCGAGACGACGGCCTGGTACGAGCCGGTCGCGTCGGCCGGACGGCCGAGCGCGTCCAGGCAGCGGGCCACGCGGTACTGCGCGCTGGCCGCGGCCGAATGCTGGAAGTAGGTGGTGAGCACCTTGTTCAACTCGACGATCGCCTCCTGGTGCTGTCCGCGGGAGGCGAGGACGTCGCCGACGAGGAACTGCGCGCGGGCGGCCACGCTCGTCCCCACGTAGCGGTCCACGACGCTCCGGAGCATCACCAGGGCGGAGTCGCTGCCGCCGAGGAGCGCCACGGCGCCCGCGGCGCGCAGCTCGGCCTCGGCCACGACCTTCGGATCCTGCGCCTTCGCCGCCGCGCGCCGGAATTCCTCCGCCGCGCTTCGGTAGTCGCGCGCGATGAGGAACGCGTCGGCCTTCCCGAGGAGGGCGGCGTCACGAAGCGGCGAGTCGGGATAGCGGTCGGCGACCTCCTGGAACGCCGCCGCCGAGCGAAGCACGTTTCCCTGCGCGCGGAAGAGCAGGCCGCGCAGATAGGTGGCCGAGGGTCCCGTTACCTCCTTGGTGAGCGTGGCCGTCGCTTCCGGGTACTTCCCCTGGGCGTAGAGCGCGGTGGCCCGGGCGAGCGCCACGCGGGTGTCGCCCGCCGACCAGGGCTGGAGCTGCACGAGGGCCGCGAGCTGCTTCGACGCGAGCGCCGGCTCTCCGCGCCGGAGCGCGTTCCACGCCTGCGCCAGGAGGGCTTCGCCGCGGAGGGGACTCTGCGGGAACCGCTCGGTCCACTCGGTCCAGGCTTCCGCCGCGCGGGCGTCCTCGCCCGCCGCTTCCATCGACTGGATGGCCGCGAACGACGCGTCGTCCGTGAACGCGCCCTTGTCGAATCCCTCGGCCGCGCGCCGGTATTCCTCGGCCGCGGTCACGTGATCGCCGCGCTCCCGCGCGATCGAAGCCGCCAGCATCCGCGCGGCGGCCTTCTCGTCGGAGCCCTTGGCGTCCTTCGCCACCAGCGCGGCGGCGGTCGCCACCTCGTCGAAGGCGGCGGCGCGGTCGGCCGCGGGCAGCAGGAACGAGCGCTCGTAGGCGAGGCCCGGTCCCGGGAGCGTCGGCGTCGTCGATTCGCGATCGTCGCCCGCGCGCGCCGCGGTCGCTCCCAGGAGGAGCGATCCCGCGATCACCGCGAGCGCGACGCCGGCGACGCCGGAGTTGCGGGCGCCGCGGCGGCCCGGGAGGTCCCGGGCGCCGCGTGCCGTCATGGTCTGGCCCTGCGTCTGGTTCATTTCTGGTTTCCCCCGCGCGCTACTGGACCGGAATCACCGGCACCGAGCCCTGCGGGCCGCCGGTCGAAATTTCGACGGTGCGCGTGCGGCTGTCGATGGCGCGGCCGTCGGAGTCGAGCACCTGGAGCGTGTACTGGTAGATCCCGTCCGCGAGCGGCAGGCCGGTCTCGTCCTTGCCGTCCCACAGGATGTGAGCCGGAGGCTGTCCCTTGCCGCCGAACCGCCGGACGACTTCCGCGGCCTTGTTCACGAGCGTCAGCGACCACGAATCGGGTTCCGACTTGGTCCGCGCGTTCAGCGAGATCTTGGTCGTCGCGCGCTCGCCGGTCGGGGAGAAGATCTCGGGCGACGCCTTCGCGCTCGCGAAGAACCCGCCGAAGCGGTACGACACGCCGAGCCGGTGCGTCAGGCCGAGCGGGTGGTCGAGCACGCCGTAGTCGAACTGGTAGTGGCCGCCGAAGCGGTAGGACATCCCGCCGCCGGCGCTCGCGTCGTCGTAGCCGATGCGCAGTGCGAGCACCGGCTGCACCCAGTACTCCGAGCCGCCGCGCAGCCGGACGCCGGGGCCGGACGCCTGGTCCACCTCGGCCGTCAGGAGCCCGCGGCCGTTGAAGAGCGTGGCCGCGAAGCCGCCGCGGAACTCGAGCGGGTACGTTTCCTTCGTGTCGCGCAGCGTGACGTTCGGACCGCCGACGTTCAGGACCGAGAGCCCGACGCGCAGGTTCGGCGAGACGTCGTAGATGCCGCCCACGTCGAAGCCGACGCCGCCGGAACTGAAGTCCTCGACCGACTGGCGCACCAGCTTCACGTTGCCGCCGAGCGCGAAGCGCGGATTCACGTTCCGCGCGACGGTGAGGAGGTAGGCCGTCTCCCCTTCGCTGAACGTGCCGAGGGGATCGTTCATGTCGTTCGTCCGCTCGAACTCGCCGGATCGAAGCGACACGACGCTGAGGCCGAAGCTCGGGAGCCGGTTGCCCGGCACCGCGAAGTTGAACGCGTTGATGGACGTATCCTCGAAGAGCCGGGCCGTCTCGAACCGGACCTCGTTCGGGACCAGCATGGCCAGGCCCGCCGGGTTCCAGATGACGGACGACGCGTCGTCCGCGGCGCCGACGTAGGCGCCGCCCATGCCGAGCGCCCGGGCGGAGACGTACGACGAGAGCCAGCCGCCCGGCGATCCTCCGTTTTCCTCGGCGGCGCGCGCGGCGCCAGGACCGATCAGGAGGGCCCCGGCCGTCAGCGCGGCCGTGATCAGGTGATGCGTGCGATTCATGGCTCCTCCTCGCCTAACGGACCGCCGCAATCTTGCGGCGGATGACGTGCATCGTTTCGCCCGTGCCCTGGGCTTCGATCAGCGCGACGTAACCGCCGCTGGAGACGACTTCTCCCTTGCCGTTCTTACCGTCCCACAGCACCTCGTTCAGACCCGCCATGCCACCGGGCGCGCCGCGGTCGAACGTCATCCGCTTCACGAGCTTGCCCGTCTGCGTGTAGATCCGGACGGTGACGTTGGCGAAGTCGTCGAGCTTGTAGGCGATCGTGGTCGGCTCCTCGCCGGGGTGGAACGGATTGGGATAGTTCGTGACGAAGCCGCCTCCCGCGGTCGGATCGACGAACGCGACCTCCAGATCGAGGTCCGCCGTCAGGGAGCCGGACGTGGCGCGGATCATGTTGTGCTCGGGCTGACGCGGGCTCAGGAAGTCGGCCCGCGCGATTCCGACCGCGTCGGTGGCGACGTCGATCGGCGTGAGCGTTCCGGTGCCCGACAGGTGCAGGAAGGAGACCGACTGTGCGGGGACGCCGTTCTCGAACGCGTCCACCACGAGGGCGTTCACGGTCGCGTGCTTGTTGCCGCCGACCCAGGGCGGATTGCTGCTCAGACGGACCAGCGCGGGCTGGCCGGGCGTGATGTCGATGACGCCCGTCACGGCCGGCGCGTTCCCGGCGTCGTCGCGGGCCTCGATGATGATCGGCTCCGCGAACGTGTAGGTCTCCGAGACCAACCGCTGTCCCTGCAGGAGCTGGAACTGGGTGGTCAGGAGCGTGCCGCGGCCCGGCGCCTGGCTGGAGGCGTTCTTCACGTTGACCGTGACGAAGGAGTTCACTTCCTGGATCACGCTTCCGGCGTCGTTCGTGACCTTCACCGTGAGCGTGAAGGGCTCGCCCGCGCGCGCCGTCGCCGGCGACACGGAGGCCTCGAGGTGGAAGCCGCTGGAGATGGCCCGCACCTGCGTCGTGCTGCCGGTCCGCGACGGATTCGTGACGTCGCTGACCGTGATCTGCTGGAAGCCGCCGGTGGCGAGCCGCACGTTCATGTCGGCGCGGCCGTCCACCATCGCCTGGTCCGCCGGGAGCGTCGCGAGCGGGTCGTTGCTCGTGATGCGCACCACGTCGGTGGCGCCGCCGACCGGGTTCCACCACTGGTCGGTGGCGAGCACGGTGACGGTGAAGGAGTAGTTGATCGATTGATCCGTGGCGGTGCCGGTGCGGCCGCTGGCCGTGCCGGGCGCCGGCGACTCGCCGGGCGCCAGGACCAGGACCTTGGCGAACGAACCGCCGACGATCGTGACCGGGCTCGACGTGTTCGCGTCGATCGAGCCGTTGTCGAGATCGACGGCCGTGATCGTCTGCGCCCCCGACTTGTGGAGGCGGACCGGCAGGAGGATCTGGCCGTTCACGAGCGTCGTCTCGGCCGGCATGCCGGCGAAGGTGTCGGTGCTGGTGAGGCCGACGCGGTCGTTCACGCCCGGAACCAGGTTCCAGTAGGCGTCCACGGCGCGGACCGTCAAGGTGAACGGCGCGCCCGCCGTCTGGGTCGTCGGGGTCCCCTGCTTGCCGTCCTGCGTGCCGCCCTGGGGCGTCTCGCCCGGGAGGATCACCTGGAGGCCCGTGAAGGGACCGGGATTCACGGTGAACGAGTTGCTGGAGCCGGTGTGCGGCGGAGCGGAGAAATCGGCCACCGAGAGGGTGACCGAGCCGCCGGAGCCGAAGAAGGTGACCGGCCCGGTCCACGTGCCGTTCGCGAACGTGATCTGGGACGGCGACATGCTCCCGAGGCCCGTGTTGGCCGACAGGATCGCGTCGCCCGCGTAATTCGGAACCGTATTGTTGCCGCTATCCACGGCGCGGATCGTCACCGAGACCGGCGAGCCCGCCGTCAGAGGGCCGGTGATCGTATTGATCGCGAAGTGATCGGCGCCGGCCGGAGTGACGTTGATCGGCATCGAGGTCATGGGGGTGATGGAGCCGGTCGTCAAGTCGGTCACGGTGAGGGTCTGGGACCCGACCGTGTTCAGCGTGATGCTGAACTGCCGGGCGCCGTTCGTGAGCGTGCCCGAGACCGGCGTGCTGGCGCCCGCGTCGCTGGAGGTGACGCGGACGTTGTCCGCGACCGGAACCTGATTCCAGTAGTTGTCGGTTCCGTACACCGTGACGCTGAACGCGGTGCCCGCGCCCTGCGAGGCCGGCGAGCCCGTGAATCCGGCGATGCTGCCCGGAAGCACCGTCTGGCCGGGCACGATGATCTGCACCCGCGCGAAGGGTCCCGGATGGACCGTGAACGGATCGCTGGTGCCGTTGATCGCCGTGTTCGAGGGAAGCTGCGCGATGATGTTCACGTTGCCGCGATTGATGCTCGTCTCGTCGGCGCGGTAGTTGGTGACGTTGCCGGTCCAGGTGCCGTTCGTGAAGGTCACGGTCGAAGGGCTGATGCGGCCCTCGCCGAACGACGTGATCTGCCGGAGGTCCACCTGCCCGCTGAACCCGGTGACGGTCGCGCCGGTCGGGGTCTTGGCGAGGGCGGTGATGGACATCGGCGTGCCGGCGTACTGATTCTTCTGGTTGATGGTGCTGAACTCGAAGCGGTCGAGCACCTGCGACGCCACGTTGGCCGACGCGGCGTCGGGGATCGTCTGGTCGGTCCCGTCGTGCGCGAAGATCTGGAACGTCCCCGCCGCGTTGAAGGTGACCTGGAACGTCCCCACGCCCGAGCTGAGCGACGACGTCGGCGGGAGCGTGGCGCTCGCGTCCGACGAGAGGATGGAGACGGCGTTCGTGACCGTCGTCACGGTCGTCCAGGTGTCGTCGCACGCGCGGACGGTCACACTGAAGGGAATCCCCGAGACCTGGGCCCTCGGCGTTCCGGACTTGCCGCTCGCCGTGCCCGGAGCCGCGGACTCGCCGGGCAGGAGCACTTGGAGCCGCGTGTACGGGCCCGCGATGGCGGCGGACGCGAGGATGGTCTGCGTGAGGAGCGCGAGCCCGAACAAGAGCCACGCTCCGCGTCGCTTGTGGCGCACGGCGTCACCTCCGAATGTCGGTTGTCCTACAGTGTTCGAGTTACGTGCCGCCGGCGCGAACTGCACCGCCAAGCGACGCTCCCCGTCGCGTCGAACGGCCTGGTGAAGGCGGCTCGCACGCGGACCTGACGTCGGTGCCTCTTGCAGCCGCCGTGCCCGCCGCCGAATGCAAGTTGACGCGCGCGGGCCGCGCGACCGGGAACCTGTTTCGACGTAGCGAGTTGCGCCGGCGGGTCGCCGGGCCTCGTGGTCCGATCGAGCCGCGGTTCGGCGGGCGCTCCCATGAGACGTGGCTCGATCGAGCCGCGCCGGCCCGCGCACTTCGCCCCGCTCGCAATTTCGCGGTGTGCGAATTGCGGCGGCTCGATGGGGGGTCGGATTGCGGAATCGGCCTTCCACGACGGACCCGCCCCGCGTACTGTCGCCGCGTTCCCCGAGGCGTACCGCCCGGCGGATCCCCAAGACCGATGCGTTCATCCATCCGACATCAGCGAATTCTCCTGACCGGCGCGAGCGGGACCATCGGCGCGCTCGCGGGCCGCGCGCTCGTCGCCGCGGGCGTGCCCGTGCGCGCGCTGGTTCACCGCCGCCGGCCCGCGTGGATTCCCTCCGGCGCCGACGTCGAGACGCGCCCGGGCGACGTGCTCGATCCTTCCTCCCTCGCCCCCAACCTCCGCGCGAGTTGACCAGGCGACGCAGTCGGCTGGTCATTGCCAGGAAACTCATCGGGCGACCCGAACCTTCGGCTTGGCAGTGGTG
>DATIQI010000126.1:0-2722 GCA_035470985.1 Acidobacteriota bacterium | reverse complement strand
CTCCGCCGGGAACCAGCGCGCCCGGTGGCGCGGCGC
Organism: Acidobacteriota bacterium; assembly: GCA_035470985.1. GTDB lineage: Bacteria > Eisenbacteria > RBG-16-71-46 > SZUA-252 > SZUA-252 > SZUA-252. The sequence continues at coordinate 2,686 of DATIQI010000126.1, read as the reverse complement.
GGGGGCCCGCCGCGGGACGGCGCCGGCGTGTCTAGGCCGCGGGGAGCGGCCAGCGGAACTCGCGATTCCAGCGCGCGACGCGACGCTCCACGCGATCGAGGAACGCCGGCCACCTCGGATCGCCGTGGAGCGGACCGTATCGCGCGGGGTCGCCGTAGACGGTCGGCAGGTCCTGCCCCAGCTCGGTCGCCCGATCGAGCGCCCGAAACGCCTTGTCGCGTTCGCCCATGTGCGCGAAGCCGCACGCCATCTCCATCGCGGCGTCCATGTCCACTTCGGCCTCGGGCGCGGCCCAGAGCATGAACTTCTTCCCCTCCTCCCGCCGGCCGCACTGGAAGAGGGCGAAGCCCGCGTAGAACCAGAGCGCGTGGAACTCGGTGTCCTTCGTCACGTCGGACCCGGGCGGATGGCTCCGATCCCACGCCGCGACGATCTCCACGTGGCGCCCGAGGTGGGAGAGAAGGAGGAACTCCATCAGGAGCCCGCGCGGGTGGTTTCCGAAGCGGATCCGGCACCGCTCCAGCCACTCTCGCGCCAGCGCCTCGTCGTGCCGGAACGCGTGGATGCGGACGAGGGCCCAGTAGGGCCAGGGGCTGCTCGGATCGACGGAGACCGCGTGCTCCTCCGCCGCGGCCGCTTGGTCCAGCATCCCGCAGAGCCGGAAGAGATACCCGGCGTAGTGCCAGACGAGCCAGTTGTTCGGCATCCTCCGGGCCGATTCGCAGAAGGCGGCGTAGGCCTCCGGCTTGTTTCCGCGCACGAGCTGGTGGGCGCCCCAGGCGAAGACCGCCTCGGGGTTCTTGGCGTCGAGCCGGAGCGCCTCACGGAGCGCCTGCTCCGACTTCCCATACCACGCCGGGTCGCTGTCGTACCCCCCGTCGATCATGCTGTGGTACATGCGCCCCAGATCGACCCACGCGAGCGCGTACCCCGGATCGATCTTCACGGCTTCCTCGAGATACTCGATCGCCTTCAGGTACGAGCCCTTCAGACTCGCCCGAGCCGACTCCCGCGCGCGGACCAGGCGCTCGAACGCTTCGGGCTTCGGCGTGTGGGGCGCGCCCGGCGTGGAATCGTCCTCCGCCGTCACGCGCGCCGTCAGAGCCTCCGCGATCCCCTGCGCCACCTGGTCCTGCACCTCGAAGATGTCCTCGTTCCGGACGTCCACTTTCCCCGCCCAGAGCGATCGGCCGCTCGGCGTCTCGATCAGGCGGGCGGTGGCGCGGAAGCGGTCGCCTACGCGCTGGAACGACGCGTCGAGCACGGCGGTCACGTCGAGCGTCTGCCCGACGTGGCGCGGGTCCACCGCCTGGTCCTCGAACGGAAGGACCGAGGAGATCGCGCGCACCACGAGGTCGGGCGAGGTGGCGAGACGCGTGATGACGGCGTCCGCGAGGCCGACGCCGAGGAAGGCGAGGTTCTTGTCGCCCCCGATGTTCTTGAACGGGAGCACGGCGATCGCGCGGGGTCCGGCGGCCGGACCCGGCTCCCCCGCGGGCGGGCCGGAGGCCAGGCAGCCGCATTCGAGCGTGTCGAGGTCGTTGTCGAGATCGCGCGCCGAGGCGTGGCGCCGCGTGGGATCCTTCGAGAGGACCTTGCCGAGCACGAAATCGAAGTCCGGGGTCAGCGCCGGATTCACGGCCGAGGGATTCGCGGGCGTTTCGTGGAGAATCTGGTGCATCGTCTCGACGGCCGAGCCCGCGCGGAACGGATGCCGCCCCGTGATCAGCTCGTAGAGGATCGTCCCCAGCGAGAAGAGATCGCTGGGGGGTCCGGCCGTCTGCCCGAGAACCTGCTCGGGCGACATGTACGGCGCCGTGCCGAGGATCGTACCCGGCATCGTCGCCGTCTTCCCACCCAGCTCGTGCGAGACGCTCCGCGCGAGGCCGAAGTCGAGGATCTTGAGGATGCCGTCGGTGCGGACCATCAGGTTCTCGGGCTTCAGGTCCCGGTGCACGAGGCCCGCCTCGTGCGCGACCGCCAGGGCCCTGACGGCCTGGCGGACGACCTTCAGGATCTCCGCCGGCGACTTCCGGGGGGTGCCCCAGGTCCGGAGGGTTTCCCCCTCGATCCGCTCCATGGCGATCCAAAGCCGGCCTTCGGTCTCCCCCGCGTCGTGGACCACGACGATGTTCGGGTGATTCAGGGCCGAGGCGGCCCGAGCCTCGTGGAGGAGGCGCTCGCGCCGGTCGGCGTCGTGCGTGAACTCCTCGGGCAGGACCTTCACGGCCAGGCGGCGTCCCAGAACCGGATCCTCCGCCAGGTAGACCTTCCCCATGCCCCCCTCGCCGAGGGGAGAAAGGACGCGATAGCGGCCCAGCGTCATCGAGGTCATGGGGTCGAAGATATCACGCTGGGCGGCGTTCCCTGGAGGGTCGCAAGAGCGCTTGAACCAACCGGTTGAGTGTGGTATACTTTGGTATTGGTCAGTATTCGCGTCTTCCGGTCCTCTCGGGGGAGCGACCGGATCGCACGCGAGAGCCTCCTCACGGACATCCCAACCCGTAGGAGTCACGCCTCGTTGATCGGTCGGGCTACGAGCGTCTCCCCACTCGCGGCTTGCGACACGGTTCGGCCCTCGTGCCGGCGCCGCGAACGGATCTTCCTGCGCCCCCGCTTCTCGGACCCTTCCTCAGGTCGTGCCCCTCCGTGATCGCCCGCTTCTCGTGAATCGTTCCCCCCTTCA
>DATIQI010000125.1:0-7954 GCA_035470985.1 Acidobacteriota bacterium | reverse complement strand
AGATGGAGCCGGCCGCGGTGGTCGGCGAGGTCGTGGACCTGGTGCGCCACGTCCGGTTCGAGCGCGGGAGCGGCTTCTCGTCGTGGGTGGCGCAGCAGAGGAAGCCGGTCCTCCTGAACGACCTCCATCGCGAGGGGGGCTGCGAGGCGGCGTCGCTTCGCTCGTTCCTCTCGGTGCCCCTGATCGTGCAGGGCGACGTCGTGGGCGTGATCAATCTGGGCCACTCGAAGGCCGGCGCCTTCGACGAGGAGAGCGCGCGCCGCGTGGCGCTCTACGCGCTCCCCCTGACCGCCGCCGCCATGCGGAGCCTGATGCTCCGCGAGAGCGAGCGGCTGGGTACGACGGACGAGCTGACGTCGCTCTACAACCGGCGCCACTTCGACCGTTCGCTGGAAGACGAGATCGGCCGGGCGCGCCGCTACGGGCACAAGCTCTCGGTCGTGGTGATGAAGGCGTCGGTCGCCTCCTCGGCCGGGACGAGCGTCCTGGGCGATATGGGCCGGGCCCTGAAGCAGGCGGCCCGCGGGACCGACTGCGTCGCCCGGTATTCGGGCGACGAGTTCCGGATCCTCCTGCCGCACACCGGCGCCTCGGAGGCGCAGATCGCCGCCGAGCGGCTTCGGACCGTGGTCGAGCGCCACGCGACGTCGCGGCGCCGCGGGATCACCGTGAACGTGGGGGTCGCGACGTTCCCCGCGGACGCCGGAGACTCGGCGTCGCTGAACACCCGTGCGGAAGCCGCGCTCATGCGCACCACGGAAACCGCGTAGTCAGGACGAGGGAGAGGCGCGAGTGCCGATCGGGACCCACAACGACGCGATGACGCCGCCCCGGGCGGAGCCCGGCCCGCGCGCCCGCATCCTGGTCGTGGACGACGAGGATCAGGTCGTCCAGATCTTCCAGGATCTGCTGACGCAGCAGGGCTACGAGGTGGTGTCGAGCGGGAACGGCGACGACGCCATCCAGAAGGTCACGACCGGGAAGTTCGACCTCGTCCTCACCGACATCAACCTGCCCGGAGTGGACGGCCTGGAGGTGGTCCGGGCGGCCAAGGCGGCCGACAAGGACACCTGCGTCATCCTCATCACGGGCTACGCCTCCACCACGACCGCCATCGACGCGCTGCGGCAGGGCGCGTACGACTACATCACGAAGCCGTTCGACCTCTGGGAGACGGCGAAGGCGATCGAGCGGGGGCTGGAGAGCCGCATCCTGGCGCGCGAGAACCGGCGCCTGATCCGGGAGCTGGAGCTGGCGAACGCCGAGCTGCAGCAGCACGAGGTCCTCCTGCGGCGCCGCGTGGAGCAGGCGACCCACCGCCAGGCGTCGCTGATCGAGGCGGGCAAGGCGATCAGCAAAAGCCTGAACATCCACGACACCTGCCGCGTGGTCGTGGAGCAGGCGGCGCGGATGGTCGGCGTCTCGTCGTGCGTGATCTTCCTGAAAGACACCGCCTCGGACGAGTTCGTGGCCGAGTCGGCGACCGACATTCCGGCCGAGACACTGGCGAAGCTCCGGTTCCAGACCGGCCTCGGGTACCACGGCCAGGTCGTCGTGAGCACGCAGGGGCGGATCGTCGAAAACGTGAAGGACCAGGTCGGGACCGAGGACCTCTGGACCCATCTCCCCGCCGACAACGCGCTGATCCTCCCGCTTCTCTCGAAGGAGAGCGTGATCGGCACCCTGACGGTGCTGAACCGCGAGGGGGGCTTCTCCACGGAGGACCAGGACATCCTCACCATGCTCGCCAGCCAGGCGACGATCGCCGTGGAGAACGCGCTCCTCTACGAGCGGACGAAGGAGCTGGACCGCCTGAAGTCCGAGTTCGTGGCCGTCGTCTCGCACGAGGTCCGCACGCCGCTCACGTCGATCAAGGGATCGCTGGAGCTCCTGGGGGACGAGCGGTTCTTGAAGATGCCGCCGCCGCAGAAGGAGCTCCTGGGGATCTGCCAGGCGAACACCGAGCGGCTGATCACCCTCATCAACGACATCCTCGACTTCTCGAAGCTCGAGGCGTCGAAGCTCCCGATGGCGATGGAGTCGATCGAGGTCCGCCCCGTGCTGGTCGAGGCGGTGGAGAACATCCGGAGCCTCGCCGCGCAGAAGGGCGTGATGATCGACATCCGCGTGGAGGCGTCCGTGGGCCGCGTGGAAGCCGATCCGATGCGCCTCGGCCAGGTGGTGACGAACCTGGTCGGGAACGCCATCAAGTTCTCGCCCGACAACGGCCACGTGGAGGTCTTCGCGAGCGGGGACGGAACCGAGGTCACCGTCTCGGTGAAGGACTACGGCCGCGGCATCGCCCCGCGCGACCAGGCGCGGCTCTTCCAGCGCTTCGCGCAGCTCGACTCCTCCACCACCCGGAAGGCCGGCGGCACCGGCCTGGGGCTCGTGATCTCGAAGGGGATCATCGAGCAGCACGGCGGGAAGATCTGGGTGGAGTCGGCCCTGGACCAGGGGAGCACGTTCTCCTTCTCGCTGCCGCGGAGACGCCCCGGGGACTGAAGGCACGTCGGCCGGCCCGGCGGGTCGGAGTAGGGGACCGCGCGGGGTCAGGGGACGTTTCGGCCTTCCGCTGTCGCGGAGGCCGAATCCGCGATACCATCCACGCCGAACCCATGAGCGCCCCGACCCCGTGAAAACCGTCCTATCGGTCTTCGGCACGCGCCCCGAGGCAATCAAGATGGCGCCCGTGCTCCAGCGCCTCGCGCGGGAGCCGGGGATCCGGTCGCTCGTCTGCGTGACCGCCCAGCACCGCGAGATGCTCGACCAGGTACTCCGCCTCTTCGACATCCGCCCCGACCACGACCTCGACCTCATGCGGGAGGGGCAGACCCTTACCCAGATCACCGCGGGCGCCCTGGAGCGGCTGGAGCCCTACTTCCGGGAGACGAAGCCCGACTTCCTTCTCGTGCAGGGCGACACCACGACCACCATGGCCGCGTCGCTGGCCGCGTTCTACGCGCGCGTGCCGGTGGGGCACGTGGAGGCGGGACTCCGCACCGGCGATCCGAACTACCCGTGGCCGGAGGAGATCAACCGGCGGATCACGTCGGTGATCGCGACGCACCACTTCGCGCCGACCGAGCGCGCGCGGCAGAACCTCCTTCGGGAGGGCGTGGCCGACGCGGCGATCTCGGTGACCGGGAACACGGTCATCGACGCGCTCCTCGAGACGGTGAAGAAGCCTGGCGCGCTCCCGCCGCTCTCGCTCCGCGGGAAGCGGATGATCCTCGTCACCGCGCACCGCCGCGAGAATTTCGGGGCGCCGCTCCACGAAATCCTCCACGCGCTCCGCGCGATCGCGGAGCGCTGGCGGGACGTGGACATCGTCTATCCCGTCCACCGGAATCCCAACGTGAACGGACCCGCGCGCGAGGCGCTGGAGGGCGTCGCGGGGATCCACCTCCTCGATCCCGTGGACTACAAGACCTTCTGCGACCTGATGAACGCCTCGACCCTCATCCTCACCGACAGCGGGGGAATCCAGGAAGAGGCGCCCTCCCTGGGGAAGCCGGTCCTCGTGCTCCGCGACGAAACCGAGCGGCCGGAGGCCGTGGAGGCGGGCGTGGTGCGACTTGTCGGGCCGCACGAGGAGGCGATCCTCTCCAACACGGCGGAGCTGCTGGAGAACCCCGCCGCCTACGCGGCCATGGCGACGAAGGTGAATCCGTACGGGGACGGGAAGGCGGCGGAGCGGATCGTGGGGAAACTGCGGGAGATCCTAGGGAAGTAGAATGGGTGCCTTGAAACCATGTCGAAACAGACATACCCTGATGCGAACATAGGCAAATCGAGACAAAAGGCGCTCGAGCGGGCGGGTTGGAGCGTTGGAACCGTGCAGGAGTTATTGGGGCTCACCGAGGCGGAGGCGGCGCTCGTGGAACTCCGCGTCGCCCTGAGCCGGAGCCTGCGCCTGAGGAGGACTCGTCGGAGGCTCTCGCAGGCACAATTGGCGAAGCTGCTTCGATCCAGTCAGTCGCGCGTGGCGAAGATGGAGGCTGGAGACCCGTCCGTCTCGCTCGATCTCCTCATTCGCTCGTTGTTGACGATGGGACTCTCTCACCGCGACGTCGGCAAGGTCATCTCGGGCGCGGCATGGAAGGGTACGCCGCGCGGTTGAGCGCGCTCGCGGCGATGAACTTCTTCTCCACCCAGCGGAGCTGCTCCAGGCCGAACTGGGCGTCTTCCTTGCGCTCGCTGTCGCGGGTGTAGGTCTCCTCAAACGCGCGGCTGGCCAGGCGTGACCCCGGCCCGTGTCTGCCCTTGGCGTCGCCGCGCTCTAGGCGGTCGGCCGTGGAGAACCCGCCCCACGCCTCCCGAGATGGCCGAGCGAGTGACTGTGAGGTCTCGGTGTTGGAGAAGGGGCGTGACTTCGCTTATCCTCCGCCAGCATGATGGGATTGGCACCGGAAGAACCCGTTACGAGCGACCAATCGCTCCTGGAATACTTCGAGGGTGCCCGGCTCTACGGAGACGACTGGAATCCAGATGCCATCAAGCGATGGTTCGAGGAAGAACGCGAAGCCTACGCCGAGCTAGGTGCCAAGGACCGGTCCACCTATCGCTACCCGTACCGAGCGCTGGACGAGCGGCACCTCTTCAGACACCTGCCACCGGGCCGTTTCCCGGAGGTACTAAGCGTCGGCGGTGCTTATGGCGATGAGTTGCTCCCATTGTCCGGCCGAATGAGCCGCGCGACGATAGTCGAGGCCTCCGAGCGGCTTAAGGGCGGATCCGTCGGCGGGACCCCGGTCCAGTACGTCGCGCCCGACCCGCAAGGCGGGCTCCCATTCGACTCCGAGTCGTTTGATCTCGTTTGCTGTCTCTCCACGCTACACCACATCCCAAATGTCACGGCTGTCCTCCGAGAGATGGCGAGGGTCGTGCGAGGGGGGGGCGTCGTCCTGCTTCGGGAGCCAACCACCTCCATGGGGGACTGGCGGATTCCGCGCAGAGGCCTCACGAAGAACGAGCGCGGGATCCCGCTCGACTACTTCCGTACGGCGATTCGTGGCGCCAATCTGAGGGTATTGAAGGAAACCCGATGCATGAACGCCCTGACGCCCAGGCTCGGAGCATTTTTGCGGCGGGATGCCTACAACAGCAGGGGCCTTGTTCTCTTCGACGAGTTCGTGAATCGACTGCTCGACTGGAACAAGACGTACCACGCGCGGGGGCTGATCCAGAGGGTCCGCCCCTGGAGCGTGGCATACGTTCTTCAAAAGTAAGGGCGGGCTACCTAGCTCTTCACCGCGAGGATGAACTTCTTCTCCACCCAGCGCAACTGCTCCAGGCCGAACTGGGCGTCTTCCTTCCGCTCGGTGTCGCGGGTGTAGGTCTCCTCGAAGGCGCGGCAGGCCCGCTCGAAGTCGCGGCGTCCCTCGTCGTCGCCCATCAGCCAGCGGGCGATCCCGGCGTAGCCGTGGTAGAGGATCACGCCGAAATCGCCGCCCGGCGTGACGCCCGCTCCGTGCCCGCCCTTGGCGTCGCCGCGCACCAGGCGCTCGGCGGTGGAGAACCCGCCCCACGCCTCCGCGAGATGGCCGAGCGACAGGTGGTGCATGCCGGCGGCCCAGTAGCCCATGGCGCGCCGATCCGAGGGCTTCTCCAGTTCCCAGCGCCAGCGAACGCAATCCTCCGCGGCGCGCAGGCCGACTTCGAAATGATGGCGCTCCCGCGGCGCGGGATCGTCGGGCCAGCAGTCGGCCAGCGCCGCGGACAGGTTGTAGGAGAGGACGTTCGCCGCGTCCGCCCACTGGGCCGCGGCGTCGGCGTCCTCGGCCTGATTCGCCAGGGTCATCGAGTCGTCGATCCCCGCCTGCGCGATGTCGATCAGGAGTTCGAAGTTTCGAAGCGGGCTCTCGCGGTCGTCGAACCGCCGGAGCGCCAGGCGCCACAAGGCGCGTCTCGTCTCGGCGTCGCGCTGGAAGACGACGCGCGCCACCTCGCGCGCCCCGCCGCGCTCGGCGGCCTCGCGCAGGTGCCCCCAGTCGAGTTCTTCGTCGATCGTGGTCACGGGCCTACTCCTTTCCCGTGAGGTGGTAGCGGACCCGCGCGATCACGCGGTCCACGCCGGCATCGGTCAGGTCGGGCCAGATGGGGAGCGAGAGGGTATCCGCGAACTCGGCCTCGGCCACGGGGTAGTCGCCCGGCTTCACGCCGAGGCGCTCCTGGTACCAGGGGAAGAGGTGGAGCGGCCTGAAGTGGACGCTGGTGCTGATCCCTTCTTCCCGCAGCGCCATCGCGAGGCCGCTTCGATCGAGACGCAGGCCCGCGCCCACGCCGATCTGGTAGAGATGCCACGCGTGGCGCATCCCCTCCGCGACCTGCGGCGTCGAGAGGCCCGTCACGCCGGCGAATCCAGCCGTGTAGCGCTCCGCGATCGCCTCGCGGCGGTCGCGCATCGCCTCCGCGCGCTCCATCTGAACCAGGACCAGGGCCGCCTGGAGATCGGTCAGGTTGTACTTCCATCCCAGCTCGGTGACGTCGTACTCCCACCAGCCGCCCTTCCCGTAGCGCGACCAGGCGGCGGACGACAAGCCGTGGAGGGAAAGGCGCCGCACGCGCTCGGCCCACTCCTCGTTCCGCGTGACGACCATGCCGCCCTCGCCCGCGGTCACGACCTTCGTGGCGTAGAAGGAGAGGCAGGAGATGTCGGCCTGCGCGCCGACCGGCACCGACCAGATCCGCGCGGTGAGCGAGTGGGCCGCGTCCTCGATGACGGGGATGCCGTGGCGCTTCGCGATCTGCTCGATCTCGGCGGAGCGGCAGGGGTGGCCCGCCATGGAGACCGTGACGACGGCGCGCGTCCGTTTGGTGATCGCGCGCTCGAGGAGATTCGGATCCATGTTCTTCGTGCCCCGGTCGACGTCCACGAAGCGGGGGACCGCGCCCGTGTAGAGGATCGTCTCGCCGGTCGAGACGAAGGTGTAGGGAGAGGTCACGACCTCGTCGCCCCCCTTCGCGCCGCCCGCGAGGAGGGCCAGGTGGAGCGCCGCGGTGCAGGAGGAGAGCGCGACGGCGAAGTAGGGGCCCGGGGCCGCCTCGTTCGCTCCGACGTAGCCCGCGACCGCCGCCTCGAGCGCCTTGACCTTGGGTCCGGAGGTGAGCCAACCGGAACGGAGCACGGCGGATACGGCCTCTACCTCGGCCTCGCCGATCGACGGGCGATGGAAGGGGATGGGATCGAGGGTCACGGCCGAAACGTATCACAAACCGGCCCCGGGCGGGCACTTCGGGGAGGAGGTTGACTTTTGGCCGAAACCGGAGTAATTTGCCGCTCTGAACCGAGGGAGGCCCGCCAAATGAGTCGCCGCGCCATGGTTCGGACGTTCCGCACGTTTCGGCCGTTCATCCTCCCCTTCCTGACGTTCCTGGTGTGCGTCTACCTCGTGCGGAAGGCCTGAGCCCAATCTAGTTTCATTCCGCACCCGCCCGAACCAATCCGTTCCAGCGCGTTGGCCACGCGAACTCGTCGCGATCGTTCCGCGCGGCGGGGCCGGCCAATTTTCGTCCGAAAGCGTTGACGGGGGCGGGGCCGCGTGCTACCAATGCCAAAGATTTCCAAGGGTTAGGGGACCGAGGGAGCGTCCCCGACCGCGCGGTCCCGAAGTCCGCATCGGGCGTCAACACCAGGGATGGAGTTGAAGACAAACCGGCCCGCCCAGATCTTGTCGCGCCTGCTTTCGGTCCTGGCGATCCTCCTCGCCGCGGCTACTCCGCCCGCGCTTGCCCAAACAAATCCGACCCCCGAGCAAATCCGTGAAGAGATCCGCACGCGGAAGCTCACGCCCGAGCAGATCCGCGAAGCGCTCCGCGAGGCGGGCTACGATCCCGACGCGCTGAACGCCTACATGCCGGGGACGGGACGCGGCGCCGCGACCGGCGCCACGACGCCCGGCGCCGCGACGACACCGCCGAGCGGCGCGCTCACGACCGAGCCGATGGCGCC
>DATIQI010000124.1:0-6486 GCA_035470985.1 Acidobacteriota bacterium | reverse complement strand
AGTCCCGGCATGCCCGTATCGCAGGGCTCACCGCCGCCCGCGCAGGTGATGCCGGTGACGAGGAACATCTTGTCCTGAAAGTCGCCGTCGTTGTCGCCCCAGCTCGACGCGTTCGCGCCCGCCCAGTCCTCGAAGCCGAGGTAGTACGCGTTCTGGTGCACGACCGAGCGGTACGCGAGCATCATCTTCCAGCCTGCGTCGTCCGCGCCCTTGCGGCCCGGACGTCTCCGTTCTGCCTGAGCGCCGTCTCGATGCAGCGCGCGAGGCTCCAGCGCTCCACGCCGTCCACCGCGGTTGCGGCCGGAGCGGCGGTCGCCTCGGCGGCCGGCGGCGTCACGGCCGTCGAATCCGCCGCGCTCGCGAAGGGCGCGCCGGCGAGGGCCGTCGCGCCCGCGGCCACGGCCAGGATGAAACTACGAAGGGGTGTTCCGGATCGCATGAGCACTCTCCCCGACAGGGACACGGTATCGAGATCGGTTTGGGGCCGGCCGGACCGGCCGACGGTACCTCTACGTCGCATCGCGCCTTTGGGTTTCCGCGCTCATCGCATGGCCGAAAGGAGGAGCGTCACCACGAACACCGGAAGGACCGCGATCGCTCCGAACCCGAATCCCTTCCGGGCGTAGACGGCGACGCCGAGCGCCGTGACCGCCATGCTCCAGAGCAGGAACGGATCGGTCATGGAGTCGAGGACGCGACCGGCGAAATTGAGCTCCTCCCCGAAGAGGATCCCGGCGCCCAGGCGGATGTCGAGCGACTCCTTGCTCACGACCAGCGCGGTTCGAAGGGCGTGATCCACGAGTCCGACCACCGATCCGTACGTCGCGGCGCTCAGATAGTGGGGGAAGCGGAGCTTGGCGCCCAGCATGAGATTCCCCAAGAACATGAGGAGCGCCGCGGAGACGAGGATCGCGAAGGGAACCCCGATGACGTTGCCGATCGTCCCGAAGACGAGGCCCATCGGCGAGTCGAAGAACTGCGCGGTCGCGTCGATCTGGGGCTGCGGCGTTCCCTTCGCCTCCATCTTCGCGATGGTCTCGTCGCGCACGACGCCCGACTGGAACATGTAGGCGCCCATCGCCGCCATCAGCACGACGAGGACGATCAGGGCCACGAGGTACCTCGGTCGCTCCGCCATGGCCGCGAAGGTCCCCTTGGGATTCACGAAGATCGTGCCGAGCGACGCGAACTCGTTCGGCTTCGGCGCTTGCGGTCCTCCTCCGACCCCGGACTCTTGAGCCTCCATTGCTCTTTCCCCCATATCGTTAGGTGGTTCGCCTCAACGTGAATCTGAATGGTATCGCCACGGTGCTGCGTATCGGCACGCCGCGCGCCAGCCCGGGCGTGAACTCGAACTGGTAGACGGCGTCGAGCGAGGTGGCGACGAGGATCTCGGGCGCGTTCGCGGAGGCGACCCACGCACGTAAGATTCGGCCACGCTCGTCCAGGTTGACATTGATCACGACGGTGCCCTCGAATCCCGAATTCCGGGCGGCCGCCGGATACTCCGGCTCGAACGTCCGGGTCGCCCTCGGCGCGACCTCGTAGCCGTAATAGACGGGCGGCGCCTCCGACTCGAGCCTCCCCTCCGCTCCCCCGGCGCTTCCTCCCGCGGGCGCCGACCTCGGCTCCTGCCATTGCTCGGAACGGATTTCCTGGTCCACGGCGGCCCGCACGGCGGCGGGCGCCGGGGGGATCCGGCTCTCGTCCGGGATCCCGCCCTCGGGCGCGGCGACGGCCACGGGGGTCAGGCTCGACGCGCGGAACGCCTCGCCCGCGGGCACGAGCCGGATCGGATCGGGCCGCATCACCGGCGGATTCGGCCGGTAGGGCGGCGCGAAGATGAAGAGCGCCCCGTGGGCCGCGAGCGCGGCCACGAACGCGGTCCGCACCCGCCGGTAGTAGCGGCGCCGGAGCGGGTGGCGCTTGTTCAGCTCGCTCATCGTCCCCCCCGGCGGCTCGTCGCCAGCGTGACGCGGGTGGCCTGCGCCTCGCGCAGCTGATCCATCACCGCCGCGACCACGGAGTACGGCGTGCGCGCGTCGGCGTGGAGCGTGATCGTGAGCGCGGGCGCGGCCGCCAGCTTCTCCGCGAGGAGCGCTCCGATCCGCTCGAGCGGCACGCGCGCGTCGTTGAAGGCGACGTCTCCACGCGCGCCGACCGAGATGCGGATGGTCTCTTCCGAGCGAATTCGTTCCCCCGCCGTGGCCCCGGGGAGGCGGACGGCCATCGCCTCGCGCGAGCGGATGATCGACGTGCTCATGAAGAAGATGAGGAGGAGCATCGCGATGTCGGCCATGGAGGCGGTCGGGATGCTGCTCTCGGCCCGGACCCGGCGGCGGAGCTTCACGCGGACCCCCCGGTCTCCAGCGACAAGGAGCGCGCGCCGGCCAGTTTCACCTGGTCGAGGACCTCGACGAAGGTCGCGTAGGGCGCGGTCGCCGCGACGCGCAGGCGCACGACGAGGCCGGGCGTCCGCCCCAGGCGGTCGGCCAGGACCGCGCGGATCCGCACCACCGGCACCGCGACGCCGTCCACTCGGACCGATCGATCGGCCGCGACGTCGATCGTCGCCACGCGCTCCGGCGCGAGGAGCGTGAGCGGCTCGCCGGCCCGCGGGAGATCGAGCAGGAGGCCCCGCTCCACGTTCAGCGCGGCGGTCGAGAGGAAGAAGATCAGAAGCAGGAACGCGACGTCGGACGTCGACACGAGCGGGATCGAAGGATTGGAGTTGCGGCGTCGGGCGATGATCATGGGCCAGGCCAGCCGGGCGGCCGGATCGTCAGCGAGGTGCGGACGCGCCGGGCGTGTGGATGGTGTTCAGGAAGTGCTCCCATTGCTTCGAGTGGATCGTCAGGGCGTCGATCAGCTCGGCGCCCGACTCCTCGAGGTCGATGACGACTTTGTCGATCCGCGATACGAAGTAGTTGTGCGCCGCCTGGACCGGGATCGCGACGATGAGGCCCGCGGCCGTCGTGATGAGCGCCTCGTAGATGCCGGTCGCCACCAGCCGCGCCGAGACCTCCTCCGCCGCCGCGATGGCCTCGAACGCGTGGATCATTCCGGAGACCGTGCCCAGGAATCCGAGGAGCGGCGCGATGTTCGCGACGGTCGAGAGCCAGATGAGACCGCGCTCCAGGAGCGCCACCTCGATCGACGCGGCCGTCTGGATCGCCTTCTCCACCGCCTCCGGCCCTCGCTTCGCGCGCGCCAGGCCCGAGTGGAGCACGGCCGCGATCGGACCACGGCGGGCGTGGAGCATCCGCTGCGCCGCGTCGAGTCCTTGATCTTGGAGCGTGCGGAGCAGCTCGGTCATCAGGCGCTCCGTGTCCGTTCGGGCCCGCGCGAAGAACCAGATCCGCTCCAGGATGAGCGCGAGCCCGATGACCGAGCAGAGCAGGATCGGGTGCATGAAGACGCCGCCGGTCCAGTAGAGCTCGAGGATCCCGCTTTCCTGCGGCACGCGCCCGTTGGCCGCCAGAGCCGCGACGGGGGCGAGGAGGAGCGCGACCGGAACCACGAACGCGCGGAACCGATTGCGAATAGTGGGATTGCCTGATGCGCGCATGAACGTTCAGGCTATCCCTCGCGCTCGCGGCCTGTCAATGAAAAGGCCCGCCACCGCCGCGCCGAGTCCCCTAGTCGAGGCGAAAGACGACCGGCACCGCCACCCAGGCGGCCACCGGCTTGCCGTTCCAGAACGCCGGGCGGAACTTCCACGTCCGTATCGCCTTGGAGGCGGCCTCGGCGAGGATCGGATCCCCCTCCCGCGTCCGGACCTTCCGGACCTTCCCATCCCGCGTCACGAGCGCTTCGATCACGACCCGCCCCTCGATGCCGGCCCCTCTCGCGAGAGGGGGGTATTCCGGCTCCGGCGCGTGGCGCGCCTCGGGCGGCTCCTCGTACGCGGACGGGGTCTCCCCGCCGACGTCGTCGAGGAGGATGCCCGCGGCCGAACCGTCGCCCGTTCGATCGGCCCCGCCGGCCGGACCTGGCTGGCCGCCGGAGACGATGGGACCGTCCACCGGGAAGGCCGGGAGTCCCGATAGGTCGAGCTCGGAGAGCCGCTCGGCGCGAGGCGTGAAGACGCCCTTCTCGCTCGGCGGCGCCGGGCTCCGTGCGTCGCCCGGGAGCCGGAGGTCGGCGGTGAGGATGCTCGGGGGCGGCTGCGGCCAGACGCGAATCTCGATCTTCGGAGGCTCCGCGCCGGGGTCGCGCGCCTGACTCGCGAGGAAGAGGCCGAGCAGGAGGAGATGAAACGAGCCCGAGAGGGCCAGCGAGAGGGAGGGACTGCCGCGGAGGCGTCTCGCGGCGGGACCGTCCGAGAGGACGGCCCCCGCCGGAGCGAGAAGCGAACTGCCGATACCGAATGGGAAGCCGGACATGCCGCACCCCGTTCAACCCGGCGATTCGGAGCGGGGGGTTACGGGGGACCGGCGAACGAACGAGACGCTAGAAGTGGAAGTCTACGGGCACCTCCACCCAGACCGCGACCGGCTTGTTGTTGCTGAGCGCCGGCTTGAAGACCCACTTCCGCACCGCGTCCATGGCCGCGTCGTTCAGGCCCGTGACGCCGCGCGCCACCTTCACGTTCTTCACGCGCCCGTCCTTGCCGACCAAGACGTGCAGGACCACCTTGCCCTGGATCTGCGCTTCGCGCGCGAACTCGGGGTAGGCCGGCTGCACGGTCGTGACCGGAACGGGTTCGTCCTCGTAGTACACGAACTCGCCCTGGGACGGCAGATCGTCGGCCGACGCGATGACGAGCGAGTCGCGGCCGCTGCCGGACCCGAGCCCGACGGGCGCGATGGACGCCGCGATCTCCTGCTGCGTCATGATCGTCTGCTCCGGCGCCTGGGCGTCCGGAACCGGCGTCGGAATTCCGATCGTCGGCTTCGCGATGTCCGCCATCTGCGGCAGCACCGGCGGGGGCGGCGCCGACGAGAGCGGCGGAGGCGGCGGAAGCGTCTCCATCCGGATCACGCGACCCGTGTAGGCCGCCTCGTCCGGCGGCTTGATCAGCTTGCTTCCGAGGTATCCCCCGATCAGCGCCAGGTGGATCGCCGCCGAGATGATCAGTCCGTTGCGGAGGTACTTCTGGCTGTTCTCCTTGAGCTCGGCCGCGCCGATGGGGACGCGTTCGAGCGTGCTCATGGGAACGCCCGTGGCGGCGGCCATCAGAGCGCCTCCACTTCCGCCTTCTCCTTGGGCTCGAGCGGCGCCAGGGAGAAACGATTGAGCTCCGCGAACTGGAGCTGGTCGATGATGTCGACCATGTACTTGTACTTCGCTTCACGGTCGATCTTGATCAGAACGACCAGCTTCGCGTTGGCCTTCCCCTCCGTGCCGAAGATCCCCCGCATGTCCTGCCACTTCTCCACCTTGTAGGGATTCTTCGCGATCGCCCACGCGACGCGGACCTCGTCGTCCGGCGCGCCGGTCGGATGAACGATCCGGACCGTCATGACGTTCGACTCGGCGATCTCCACCTTGGCCTTCGGGTCGGGCGGGAGATTGATCTCCAGCGCCTGAGGCTTCCGGAAGACCGTGGTGCACATGAAGAAGATCAGCAGAAGGAAGGCCACGTCCACCATCGGGGTCATGTCGATCCGGATCCCGAGGCGCTTCGGCTGGCGCTTCCGCAGCCCGCCCTTCTTTTTTCCGCCTTTTGATTCTGGTGTGTCTACGGCACCCATGGTGCGTGCATCCCTTTCGTCGTTCCGACGGCGGCTCTAGTGCACCAGCGCCGACTTGTCGCTCTTCATCAGCTCCGTCACCAGGCTGAACGTGATCGTGTTGGTCTTCTGCATCGTGGCCATGATGTCTTCCATCACGCCGTAGTCGCTGTCCTTGTCCGCCTTGATCGCCACGCGCAGGCGCGGATTCCTCCGGCGCTGCTCCAGCACGAGCGTCTCCAGGCTGGCGAGGTCGGTGTCGTCCTGCGGGTTCTTACCGATCTGCCAGTAGAGCCGGCTCTCCTTGTCGATCGAGAGCACCAGCACGTCCGACTCCGGAACTTTCAAGTTCGAGTGGCTGTCGGGGAGCGTGATGGATGCCTTCTGGGGCGGATCGAACTGAGACGTCGACATGAAGAAGATCAGCAGCAGAAAGGCCACGTCGACCATGGGCGTCATGTCGATCTTGATGCCGATCCGCTTCATCTTCTTCGCGGACATTTACCAAGACCAGGTGAACCTGACCGGTGGCATGCACGTGCGGTTCCCGCGGGCGACGTTAGGCGGCGCGGTCTGCGTGCCGGTGGTGGCTCCACGACCCTGGAACGTCGAAGCCGTCGCGAACTTCACTCTCTGGTTCTGAGTTTCGGATGCGCTGGTGGAGGATCGAGGCGATGTGCCGGACGATACTCTGGGTCGGTGTGGTGTCCGCGGTCGTGGGTGGAATCGCCCACGGTCAGGACGTTTCCGTTCCGGATGAGTCGGTGATCCCGGCGGGATTGCGGCACCACCAATCCGGGGTCGCACCCTT
>DATIQI010000123.1:0-3759 GCA_035470985.1 Acidobacteriota bacterium | reverse complement strand
GTCCTCGTCGGAGGAGATGAGGATGGTCGGCCGGTGGAAGCGCTCCATCAACCGCGAGGCGACGATGCCGAGCACGCCCGGGTGCCAGCGGTCCGACCAGAGGACGATCGCCGGCGGAAGTTCGGGCCCGAGGCGCCGCAGCATCTCCAGCGCGTCCTCCAGCGTCGATTCGTCGATCTTCTTCCGGTTGGTGTTGTCCTCTTCCAGGCTCTCCGCGATGCTCGTCGCCTCGCGCTCCTCGTTGGAGAGGAGGAGCCGCACGCCGCTCTCGGCGTTCCCCAGGCGGCCGGCGGCGTTGATCCGCGGCGCGAGGATGTAGGCGACGTGGCCGCTCTCGATCCGGCGCGCGGTCAGTCCGGCCACCTCCTTCAGCGCGGTGATCCCCGCCCGGTGGGACTGGTGGAGTTGGTCGAGCCCGATCTTCGCGAAGACGCGATTCTCGCCGACCAGCGGAACGACGTCGGCGATCGTGCCGAGCGCGACCAGGTCGAGGTTTCCCTCCACCCATCCCTTCGGAAACGCGTCGGGCCGGGAGGCCTGAAGCCCCTGCACCAGCTTGAACACGACCCCGACGCCGGCGAGATCCTTGAAGGGGTACGTGCAGTCGTGACGCTTCGGATTCAGGATGGCGACCGCGGCGGGAAGCTCCCCGAGCGGCTCGTGGTGATCGGTCACGATCACCTCCATCCCCTGCTCGCGGGCGAGGCGGACTTCCGACGTGGCGGTGATGCCGCAATCGGCCGTGATGATCAGTTTCACGCGGCGTTTGCGCGCCAGCTCCACGCCTCGAACGCTGAGTCCGTAGCCGTCCCGGATGCGGTCGGGGATGAAGTAGGTCACCTTCGCCCCAAGCGTTTCGAGCGCCGACGAGAGGAGCGACGTGGCGGTGATCCCGTCCACGTCGTAGTCGCCGTAGACGAGGATCGGCTCCTGCGCCTCGATCGCCTTCCAGATGCGGGCGACCGCCGGCTCCATGTCGCGCATGAGGGACGTGTCGAGGAGCCGGCCGAGGGAGGGCTCCATGAACTCCTCCACCTCCCGTCCGCTCCGGAATCCGCGATTCGCCAGCAGGGTCGCAAACGTAAGGGAAACGCCGAGTTCCGACGCGAGCGACGTGGCGACGCCCGGCTCGGCGGGGCGGCGCAACACCCAGGTCTTCGGAGTGACGGGACGCACGATACCTCGCGATCGGGGGAACGAATGGCCGGGGCTCGGCCAAGCCTATCTAGGCTAACACCCTGAAATCACGAGGTCAACGCGGCCGGGGTCAGGCCTTCTTGTACCCGATCTTCCGCACGAAGGCGCGGCGGGCGGCCGCGTCGGACTCGGACTCCACGCCGAGCGGTCCGGCGCCGTCCATGACGCCGAGCACGGCCCCCTGCTCCCCGTCCCGGGCCACCACAACCGTGACCGGATTCGCCGTCGCGCAATGGACGTTCGCCACCTCCACGCAGGCGCGCACGTCGCGGAGCACGTTGATCGGGTAGGCGTCGCGGAGGAAGACGAGAAAGGTGTGGCCGCAGGCGATCTTCGCCAGCTCCCGCTCGGCGGCGGCGACCAGCGCGGAATCGGTTCCCTCGCTCCGGATGAGGCGGGGCCCCGACGCCTCGGAGAACGACACGCCGAACGCGGCGTTCGGGACCGAGTTCACCAGCGTCTCGTAGAGATCCTCCGCCGTCTTGATGAAGTGGGCGTGTCCCAGGATGAGGTTCGCCCCTTCCGGGATCTCCAGGCGGATCAATTCGAGAGGCTGCGTCATGGGCGTTCCTTTCGCGGAGGAGCCGGTCACAGGAGGTACCCTCCGGAGATCACGAGCGCCGAGCCGGTGATGTATCCCGATTCCTCCGAGAGGAGAAAGAGCGCCGCGCGCGCGATCTCGTGCGGCGTCCCGAGGCGGCGGGCGGGAATCCGCGCCGCCGCGCCCTTCCACGACGCCGCGAGGTCGGGCGTGCGGATGACGCCGGGCAGGATCACGTTCACGGTGATGCCGTGCTCGGCCTCCTCCACGGCGACGCTTCGCGCGAGCGTGAGGAGGGCGGTCTTCAGCGCGCGGTAGGCGTGGGCGCGGGGCGCGGCGCGCGGGACGTCGCCTCCCGCGACGCCGAAGAGGAGAATCCGGCCGTACCGCCTCCGGCGCATCCCGGGGAGCGCTTCCTGGAGCGCGAGGAGCGCGCTGGTCAGGTTCGAGTCGACCAGGGCGCGCCACGTCTTCTCGGAGAGCCGCGACAAGGGACCTTCCCAGTAGTCGCCGGGCGCGTGGACCAGCACGTCCAGGGGTCCCGCGCGCCGGATCGCCGCCCGGACGGCGGCGCGCCGGACCGCGTCGCTCCGCGCCGTCCGGAGCGCCGCGCCGCGGGCGTCGGCGGTCATGCGGAGTTCGCGCAGCGAGCGCTCGTCGCGGCCGGTCGCGAGCACGGCCGCGCCCTCGCGAGCGAGGTCGAGCGCCACGGCGCGGCCGAGGCCGCGCGAGCCGCCGATCACCAGCGCGCGGCGCCCCTCGAAGCCCCGCGCCGGGCCCTGCCGTGGAGTCCGATCCGCCATGACGTGTGGTACTATAGGCTCTCCATGAGCCGTCCGACAACGTCCGGAGACGCCATGAACGATCAGCGCTGGGAAGAGGTGCTCCGCCGCCTCGACAAGCAGTTCGGCGATCTCGAATTCGACGAAATCGAGGACGAGGCCACGCGCGCCGTCGTCGAGTCGGTCGTCTGGACGGGACCCGCCGGCCGCATGAAGCTGACGCGGACCACGCGCCCGCTCATCCTCGACTCGAAGCGCCACTTCTCCAATCGGGCCGGCGCCGGATCCCACGTGGAGTACACCTTCTCCAAGACCGAGATCTCCAGCAAGGTCCGGCTCTACAAGTGGAGCGAGCCGGCGAACGACTGGGAAGAGCTCGACGCGTCGCTGTTCGAAGACCCGAAGCGGTAACGCCGCGACGGAAGGATCTCCGGGGGGCCCCATGGATCGCCACGTCGGTCTCGATTTGGTGCGGATCACGGAGTCCGCGGCGCTCTCCTGCGCGCGCTGGATGGGACGCGGCGACGCGAACGGCGCCGACCAGGCGGCGGTCACGGCCATGCGCCAGGCCTTCGACGCGGTCGACATCCGCGGCACGGTCGTCATCGGCGAGGGCGAGCGCGACGAGGCGCCGATGCTCTACATCGGCGAGCGCGTCGGGACGGGCTACGGCCCCGAGGTGGACATCGCGCTCGACCCGCTCGAGTGCACGAACTCGGTCGCGTACGGCCGCTCGAACGCGATGGCCGTCATCGCCCTCGCCCAGCGCGGCCACTTCCTCCACGCCCCCGACACGTACATGGAGAAGATCGCCGTCGGCCCCGCCGCCGTGGGCGCCATCGACCTGAAGCGGACCGTGGAGGAGAACCTGGAAGCCGTGGCGGCCGCGAAGAAGTACCGCCTGCGCGAGCTGACCGTGGCGATCCTCGACCGCCCGCGTCACGAGGAACTGATCCAGCAGGTGCGGCGCACGGGCGCCCGCATCAATCTCATCCCCGACGGAGACGTCTCCGCCGCCATCGCCACGTCGGTGGACGCGACGGGCGTGGACGTCCTGCTCGGCACGGGCGGCGCGCCCGAGGGCGTCCTGGCGGCCGCGGCGCTCCGCTGCCTCGGCGGCTCCATCCAAGGACGCCTCGTCTTCCGGAGCGATTCGGAGCGGGAGCGCGCCCGAGGGATGGGGATCGAGGATCTCGATCGCGTCTACGGCGAGAACGAGCTGGCGCGCGGCGACTCGGT
>DATIQI010000122.1:0-3315 GCA_035470985.1 Acidobacteriota bacterium | reverse complement strand
GGGGCGGCGCCGGCAGGACGCCCTTGAGGTAGCGGCCGGTGTAGCTCTCCGGCGCCGCGGCCACCTCCTCCGGCGTGCCCACGGCGAGCAGCCGGCCGCCGCCCGCCCCGCCCTCGGGGCCGAGGTCGATCACCCAGTCGGCCGTCTTGATCACGTCCAGGTGGTGCTCGATGACGACGATCGTGTTGCCTTGATCGACGTGCTCACCAAGCTCGTCGAGCAGCTTCCTCGTGTCCTCGAAGTGGAGGCCGGTCGTCGGCTCGTCGAGGATGTACAGCGTCCGGCCGGGGCCCCGCTTGGAGAGCTCCTTCGCGAGCTTCACCCGCTGCGCCTCGCCGCCGGAGAGGGTCGTGGCCGGCTGCCCGAGGTGGATGTAGCCGAGCCCCACTCCCTGGAGCGTTTCCAGCTTGCGCCGGATCGGAGGAATCGGCCCGAGCAGCTCCAGCGCGTCGTCCACGGTCATCTCCAAGACGTCCGCGATCGACTTCCCCTTGTAGGCGACCTCCAGTGTCTCGCGGTTGTAGCGCTTGCCGCGACAGACTTCGCAGGTGACGTAGACGTCGGGCAGGAAGTGCATCTCGATCGTGACGAGACCGTCGCCGCCGCACGCCTCGCAGCGGCCCCCCTTCACGTTGAACGAGAAGCGCCCCGGCTGGTAGCCGCGGACCTTCGCCTCCGGAAGCGCGGCAAAGAGGTCGCGGATGAAGGTGAAGAGGCCGGTATAGGTCGCGGGATTGGAGCGCGGCGTTCGTCCGATCGGGGACTGGTCGATCGCGACGACCTTGTCCACCTCGGCCATGCCCGTGATGCGCTCGTGGGCCCCCGGGACGTCGCGCGCGCCGTGGAGCTTCTTCGCGAGCGAGCGATGGAGGATGTCGTTCACGAGGGTGCTCTTCCCCGATCCCGAGACGCCCGTGACGCAGATGAGGGTTCCGAGCGGGAAGCGGGCGTGAACGCGCTTCAGATTGTGCTCGCGCGCGCCGACCACCTCGAGCCACTTGCCGGTTCCGTCGCGGCGCTTGGCCGGAACCGCGATCTCGCGCGTTCCGGCCAGGTACTGGCCGGTGAGCGACGCCTCGTTCGAGCGGACTTCGTGCGGCGTCCCCTGGGCCACCAGATAGCCGCCGCGCCGTCCCGCGCCCGGACCCAGGTCGATCAGGTGATCCGCGGCCTCCATCGTCTCGTGGTCGTGCTCCACCACCAGGACCGAGTTGCCGAGGTCGCGGAGCCGGATCAAGGTGTCGAGGAGCTTTCGGTTGTCGCGCGGGTGGAGCCCGATGCTCGGCTCGTCCAGGATGTAGAGGACGCCCGTGAGGCGCGACCCGATCTGGGTGGCGAGGCGGATCCGCTGCGCCTCCCCGCCCGAAAGGGTCGACGCGGCGCGATCGAGCGTGAGGTAGCCGACGCCGACGTCGTCGAGGAACTCGAGCCTCTGGCGGAGTTCCTTCACGATGGCCGCGGCGATGGAGGCCTCGCGCGGGGCGAGCGCCAGGTCGGAGACGGTCCGGCGCGCGCGCGCGACGGGCTGTCCCACCCACTCGGCGATGGAGCGCCCGTCCACGCGGACCGCGAGCGACTCGGGCCGGAGCCGCGCCCCGCCGCAGGCCGCGCAAAGCTTCTTGCTCATGCTCGCCTCGATCTGCTGGCGGACCGTGTCGCTGGAGGTCTCCTTGAAGCGGCGCATCAGCTCGTTCACCACGCCGCGGAAGCGCCCCTTGTGCTCCCAGACTTTCCCGCTCTTCAGCTTGAACTTGTAGTCGATCTTCTCGTCGCCCAGACCGAAGAGGATCGCCTTCTGCGCCGCGGCCGGGAGTTTCGCGAAGGGCGTCTTCATGGAAATCTTCAGCCGCTTCGCGATCGCCTCGATGGAGCCCTTCGTCCAGGTCCCGTCGGGGTCGCCCCAGACGGAGACCGCGCCGTCCGCGAGCGACTTCGAGCGGTCCGGAATGACGAGATCGGGATCGATCTCCATCGTGGTTCCGAGTCCGTCGCACTCCTTGCAGGCGCCGTACGGCGAGTTGAAGGAGAACGAGCGCGGCTGGAGCGGCTCGTAGGAGATGCCGCAATAGGAACAGGCGGCCGCCGCGGAGAGCGTCTCCTCGGAGCCGTCTCCGTGGATCACGAGGGCGATCCCCTCCGCGAGGCGGGTCGCGGTCTCCAGCGATTCGTGGAGCCGGCTCCGCTTCTCGGCGTCGGCGGCGAGCCGGTCCACCACGATCTCGATCGTGTGCTTCTTCTTCTTGTCGAGGGCCAGATCCTCCTCCAGCTCGCGCCAGGCGCCGTCCACGCGCGCGCGGACGAACCCGAGCTTCCGCCACTGGGCCCACTCCTTCCGATACTCCCCCTTCC
Organism: Acidobacteriota bacterium; assembly: GCA_035470985.1. Taxonomy (GTDB): domain Bacteria; phylum Eisenbacteria; class RBG-16-71-46; order SZUA-252; family SZUA-252; genus SZUA-252. The sequence continues at coordinate 966 of DATIQI010000122.1, read as the reverse complement.
GGCCGCGGATCACCGGCGCCAGGATCTGGAGGCGCGCGCCCGCGTGCGCCGCGAGGATCGAATCGACCATCTCCTGGACCGTCTGGGATCGGATGGGCCGGTCGCAGTTCACGCAATGCTGGACGCCGACCCGGGCGTAGAGAAGGCGGAGGTAGTCGTAGATCTCGGTCACCGTCGCGACCGTGGAGCGCGGATTGCTGCCCGCCGTCCGCTGCTCGATGGAGATGGCGGGCGAGAGCCCCTCGATCTGATCGACGTCGGGCTTCTCCATCTGCCCGAGGAACTGGCGGGCGTAGGCGGAGAGCGACTCGACGTAGCGGCGCTGCCCCTCGGCGTAGAGCGTGTCGAAGGCGAGCGACGACTTCCCCGAGCCGGAGACGCCGGTCAGGACGACCAGGGCGTTCCGGGGGATGTCGAGGCTCAGGTTCTTCAGGTTGTGCTCGCGCGCTCCGCGCACGCGGATTTGATCCACGAGGCCGCTCCGTTTGTCGGGGGAAGACGGGTAGTGTACGGCATGCGGGGCCGGCCGCGCCACGGCCCGGTGGGCCGCGGCGACGTCGTTTCCCTCCGGCGCCGGCCGTGGTACAACAGATAGGTTCGATCCCCGCGAATCCGCTCCGCGGCCGCGGGCCGCGCTGGCCCCAACCGAACGAGGGTGCGCCCCATGAAAACCGTCACCGGCAGCCTTCCCCGCGCCCGGATTCCCTACGGGACCTGGGGGAGCAGCTATTTCCCCGCTTGGCAGACCTCGGCCCTGGCCGAGGTGAACATCGGCCAGTTCGCCGGCGAGGCCGCGAACCGGATCCTCGGGATCCGCCGCGTTCCCGCGGACCAGCTCGAGTTCCTCGTCATCGGCTCGACCATCCCCTGGCACTGGAAGTTCTGGACCGCGCCCCTGGTGGCGTCGTGCATGGGGCATCGGATTCCCGGATACCACGTGGAGCAGGCCTGCGCGACGGGACTCCA
>DATIQI010000121.1:0-4078 GCA_035470985.1 Acidobacteriota bacterium | reverse complement strand
GAGGAGCTGCACCGGCGCGGCGTGATCAGCTCGGCCGAGTTCGAGCAGGAGGCGCGCGCCAAGGCCATCGACTCGCAGTACCGCGAGGGGCTGAGCAATCCCTACGTGGAAGAGGACGAGCACTTGTGGGAGCAGCGCATCCAGACCGTGCGCGACAACCTGACCGACTTTTATTTTGCCTACAACCTGCCGGGCGACCTGCTCCAGCGCATCGTGCAAGAGCTGGTCAGCCAGCGCGGGCCCAGCCCCACCGCCAACGTGCGCCTGACCTTCAACCCCGAGCTGGCGCCGGTGGACCTGCTGCTGCGCCAGGTGCGGCTGTACGAGACCCTGCCCGAGTCCGAGCGGGCCAAGGTGCGCCACCACCCCTGCGCGTGCCGGTGGCGGGATGCGCCGCGTGGCGCCGCTACGGCGCCGACTGGGTGCAGCTCGACGCCCCACGCCACTTCTTCCTGCACACGGAGGCCAGCATTCGCATTCTCGCCGCGAGAACCGGGTTCCAGGTCGCCCGCGTCGAGTGGGACTCCGACGCGGTCCAGTTCTGGGGGAGCGAGCAGTACGCCCGCGACATTCCGCTCGACGACCCGCGGTCGTACGCCAGGAATCCCGAGGCGTCGATCTTCTCCAGGCGGACCATCCGGGAGTTCGAGGCGGAAGCGCGGAACTGGAACGAGCGGGGCGAAGGAGACGCGGCGTGCTTCTATCTGCGGCGCGAACCTTGAACGTTCCACGCGACCCATAGCGCGGCCGCGAACGACGAGATCGCGAATCCCATCCCGACGAGGAGTCCGCGGCGGGGCCAGATCCTCCGGTCGGGCGGCGCGGCGACGTCGAGGACTTCCACGGTCGTGACGTCGCGGGCCTCGTTCACGCGCGCCTCCTCGTACTGGGCCGAGAGGAGCGCGAAGACCTGCTCCTGGATCTTCACGGTCCGGACGAGGCGCGCCAGCTCGAGCCCGAGGTCGGGGAGCGACCGGATGAGGCGGTTCACCTCCGTGAGCTGCTGGCGGAGCCGGCGCACCTCGGCGCTGCTCTCCGAGGCGTATTGCCGCGTCACGCCGATCTGCACTTCCAGCGCGGCCTGATTGGCGAAGAGGCGCGCCGCGCTTTCCACCGACGAGAGCTGGTCGGCCGAGAGCGCGACGGTGTGGTGCTTCTCGCCGTAGGTCCGGAGCGAGTCTTCCGCCCGCTCCAGCGCCGCCTTCGTCTCCTCGAGTCTCTGCTCCACGAAGAGCCGCGTCCTCCTCCCCTTCGTCATCCGGATCTCGCGATTGAAGCGATCCAGCTCGTCGGCGTACGCGTTCGCCAGGTCGGAGGCCCGCTTGGGATCGCGATCCTCCACGCGAACGACGACGGTCCCGCTCTCGCCGAGCCGGAAGCTCGAATGGTCGTGGAGCTGGCGGAGCGCCTGCTCCTCCCGCGCCACCTTGTAGACCGTTACGAGATCAAACCGCTTCACGAGCGTCGTTCCGATCCGGCGGCTCTTGAGGATCGCCATCGTCACGTCCTCGGGGCCGGTTCGGCTCGGGATCTTCATGCCCGGGACATTGATGCCGCGAAGGATGGTGGAGACGTTGAAGCCGGTTTCCTCTTCCGAGGGCGGCAGGAGCACGGTCTCGGCGCGATAGGTGGCCGGCCAGAGGAAGGCGAGAATTCCGGTGAGGATCGTGCCGACGAGAACCGCGGCGGCGGCGCGCGCGCGATAGGGACGCGCGCTGGCGGCGTAGTCGGAGAGCGTCGGTTCGTTCGGAGACGGCATGATTCGGTGAAGTCTACCCGGGGGCGCCCGGCGGCGCCACCTCGGGCTTGGCCCCCGAAACGGAGGCGAGGAGGCGAGATTGGAGCGCGGCGACGGCCTCCACCGACCAATGACGCTCGGCGTGGGCGCGGCCGGCGGCGCCGATCGCCTCGCGACGCGCGGCGTCGTGGAGGAGCGCGGCCGCTTCGTCCGCGATCGCTTCCGGCGACTCCGCGGCGACGAAGTGGGTGCCGGGCACGAGGCCGAGCCCCTCCGCCGCCGGCGTCGTGGCGACGACGGGGAGCCGCGCGGCGAGCGCCTCCACCATCTTCACGCGCGCGCCGGCCCCGACCCAGAGCGGAACGATCAGAAGGGTGGAGCGCGCGTACTCGTCCGCCATGGAGGGGACGTCGGGCGCGAGCTGGGCCCCCGCATTCGCGGCCTCGGCCATGAGCCGGTAGGGGGGCTCCTTCCCCGACACCCGCAGCACGGCTTCGGGGGCGCGCTCGCGGAGCCGGGGCCACCCCTCGCGCAGGAAGCGGATCGCGCCCTCCACGTTCGGGGGCCAGAGAAACGAGGCCGCGAGGAGCACCACGGGCGGGCGGGCGGGCGACCGCGGCGGGACCGCGGTCAGATCGGCGCCGACCGGAAGCGTCTCCACGCGGGCTCCGGGCGCGATCGCGCGCAGGGCTCGCGCCTCCTCCTCCTGGATGGCGAGCACCAACGCGGCGCGCCGGCAAAGCGCGGACTCCGCGGCGAGGAGCCGTGCGGCCTGGAGCCGCGCGTAGAAGCCGGTCGGCGTCGCGCCGCGCGATCGCGCGTAGCGCTCCATCCACCGGAACTCGACGTTGTGCTCGCGAAGCACCAGCGGCACGCCGTCCAGCGCGTCCACGTAGGTCGCGAGATGGAGGTGGTGGACGTACACGAACGCCGGGCGCCGCCGCCTGATCTCCTCGCCGACGGCGCGCTCGAACTCGCGGCTCCGGTAGCGCGCGAGCGAGTAGGGCCAGCGCCCCAGGAGACCGGAGATCGCGGCGATCCACACGGGGGGCGGGTCGAAGTGGACGAAGACGACGCGCACCCCGCGCCGGGTCAGGTCGGGCGGCGGCGCGAGGTTCACGACGAGGGGCGCGAAGGTGACGAGGGTCGTGTCGTACTCGTCCGCCACCGCGAGGAGGTTCTGCCACGCGACGATCCGCCCGCCGTCGTCGGGCGGCCACGGGGGTCTCGGGGTGAGCACCAGCGCGGCCGGGCGGCTCACGCGATCATCCCTCGTCGGTCCCCCGCCACCCGTGGGCCGCGAACGCGGCGCCGATCAGGACGGCGAGGAAGTCGACCAGTTCCTCGTCGCCGAGATTCCATTCGAAGAGTCCCGCGACGACGAACCCCGCGAGCGCGCCGAGCGCGGCGTTCCGCATCGCGGCGCCGAACGGAGTGCCGGGCGGCGGAGGGGCCCCGGCCGTCCGCGCGAGCCCGATCCAGAGCGCCACGAGCGCCACGAGCCCGACGACGCCCATCGTCGCCCCGACCTGGACGACGACGTTGTGGAGATGTCCGTGCGTCTCGTGGGCGCCCGGCTTCCGGTAGCGCTCGATGAGGGGGCGAAGATCCTGGAGTCCGACTCCGGTCGCCGGATGGTCGCGGAACATGGCGAGGCCCGCGTCCCAGAGGAGGAGCCGCTCCACGTTCCAGGCGGACTTCGCGTCGAACGCGCTGAGCGCGCGGGTCCGGTATCCCGCCGGAAGGAGAAGGACCGCCGCGAGCGCGGCGCCCGCCAGCGCGGGGAGCCAGCGCGCGCGGGTCCGCGCCACGATGACGGTGAACGAGACGAGCGTTCCGATCCAGGCGCTTCGCGTGAAGGAGCCGAGGAGCGCCGGCGTCACGAGGAGCCCGAGCGCGATCGCGCCGTACCGCCAGCGCGCCTCGCGGACCTTCAGCGCGACGGCCCCGCAGAGGGAGAGGAGCATCATCGCCTGGCCGCCGTACGTCAGGGGATGCCCCACCAGGCCGCGCACGCGCGCCGGGAACGCGCCTCCGTCGTTCGCGAAGCGCGCGAGCGCGTAGATCGTCGCCGCCGCGGCCGAGAGGAAGAGCGCGGCCATCGCGCGCTTCGCGGTTCGCTCGTCGCGCGCGTGGTACGCCGCGACCGGCACCACGGCCAGGAGGAGCCCCTTCTTCACGTTCGGCCACGAACTCGACGGATCGAGCGCGAAGAGGCTCGCCAGGAGAAGCGCCGCCATCCACCCGAGCGCGGGGAGATCGACCGGCGTGCGGACCCATCGCGCGCCGCCGGGACGACACCAGATCAAGCTGGCCAACGAGTCGTTCCCGCGCGACCTG
>DATIQI010000120.1:0-3238 GCA_035470985.1 Acidobacteriota bacterium | reverse complement strand
CAGTCGATCCCGACCCCGGGAGAGCCGTGATTTCACGGCCGAGGCCGACACGTCCTGCATGGTCGCGACCTCGTCGACGGAGAAACCCTGGATGTCGTGCAGCACGATAGCCTCGCGCTGCGCGGACGGAAGCCGGGCGAGAGCGATCCTGGCCCGGCGCGCCCCGATCCGATCGGCGTCTCCATGCGGAGGGTTCGCGACCGGCTCCTGCCCCGGCACTTCGCTCAGGGGAAGGAAACGGCGCCAGAAGGAGCGGCGGGCGTGCGACCGGTGGACCGAAAGCAGAACCGCGAAGAACCACGAACGGAAGCGGGCTTCGTCCCGGAGCGAATCCAACCGGGAGTGCACCCGGAGGATCGTCTCCTGAAGGAGGTCGTCCCCCTCGTCCGCCGATCCGGCCAGCCGGCGCGCCGTTCCCAGCGCCGCCCCGTGGAACGGGGCGAGCATCCCGGTCAGGCGATCCCAGCGGTCCGATCGTTCGTCTCGGATCATTCGTTCTCACCAGCCGGCGTCCCACCGGCCTTCCGAAACGGAGACGCCTGGGGGGGCACCCGAGGTCGCAACAAAATGGGGTCCCTCGAAACAAAATTCTCGCGAACGTCGCCGCGGGTCATCCGAGTCGGGCGAGAGCGGCCTCGGCATCGGCATGGACGTCGAAGACGCCGGGCACCACGCCGCAGATCTGGAGAACCTGGAGCACGCGCTCGGGGACGGAGCACAGCACGAGCTTCGCGCCCTCGTCCTTCGCCAGCGCATACGAGGAGATGAGACCGCCGATCCCGAGCGAGTTCGCCCACGGGACTTCGGCCAGATCCAGCACGATCGTCTTGCAGCCGTTGGCCAGAAGCGTGCGCAGGATGTTCGGAAGTTGAGCGGCCCCGGGACCGCCGTCGAGACGGCCGGTCAACTCCAGCAGGGCGACTTCCCCGAGATCCCGGGTGGCGACTTGCAACGACATGGCTTGCTCCTCGGGGGTCTCGGAAAATTCGTTCATAGGGTCGTCGAGCCTACGCGGGACGGGGGCGCGGCGCAAGGTCGGCGGCCATGGGCGGTCCACGCCGCCGGGGTTCCAACCCTCACGGTCGCCCCGACGTTCCCGCGGAATCGGCCCGATCGGCGGGAAGAGTGACGGCCGGGACCGGCCCGGGACCGCCCGCTTGCCGGGAGCGCTCCGCGGCCAACCGGGCCAGGAACCGGTTCGCGAGTTCGTTCTCCGGGTCGCGGTTCCAGACCCGGCGCCACCAGCGCTCGGCGCCGTCCAGGTCGCCCTGCCGGAACGCGAGCGTGCCCAGGTTCAATTGGATCCCGATCTCGTTCGGGTTCAGCGCCAGGGCGGTTTCGAATGCGACCTTCGCGGCGCCCCACTCCCCGCGCACCATCCGGCAGCCGCCGAGGTTGTTCCAGGCGTCGGAGTAGGACGGGCTCAACGCGAGCGCCTGCTCGTTCAGGCGGATCGCGAGATCGAGGTCGCCGCGGTCGCGCGCGGCCATCGCTTCGCGGCCGATCCTGCGCTCCGGATAGTCGCGGTCCCAGCGCAGCGTCTCCGCCATGGCCAGGTCCTCCGCGCCGATCCTCTGGAGATAGTGGACCACGTGATAGCGCGCTGCGCGTCCGCGCCCCGGATCGATCTCGAGGTGCGCGCGGAACCGCACGTACGCGAGGTCCTCGCGGGCGTTCGTGACCACGCGCGGGACGAGCGCGAGCAGGCCCAGGAGGATCGCGAGCGTCGCGGCGCGGGCGGGGGCTTCGCCTCCCCGCGGTCCGCGCGAAAGCAATACATAGTAACCGAGCGCCGCGGCCGGCACGCCGGCGAACGCGAAGAGGTCCCAGTCCCGCGCCATCCCCAGTTTCGGATCCAGCACGAACGCGCCGAACGCGGCCGACGCGGCGAGCGCCGCGAGGAACTTCGCCGCGCGGTCCTTCGCGAGAGCGGTGCGCGCATCGCGGGCGCCGGCGACGACGAGCACGGCCGCGCCCGGCACGAGCAGCAGCGCGAGATTCGCCAGATCGAGGAGATGCTCCGGGGCGAACCAGGCGTAGTCGTCGGGGACGAGCCGCCACGGGGTCGGCGGGACGAAGGCGAGGCGGGCCGCGAGATTCCTCGACAGGTACGCGACCGCGCCGCCGGCGGCGAGGGCGACGGCCGCGATCGCGACCCGGACCGGCCGCGCCCGCGGCGTCATCGCCCGGCCGAGGCGCGTGTCGCGCAGCAGGAAGAGGAGGCTGGGCGCGAGGACGAGGCCGAGCGAGTGGAACGCCGTGGCCAGGATCGCGAGCAGGATCGCGGGCGCGTACGGCCCGCGATGGCGCGCGGCGGCAGCGCCGGCCAGCGCGTACGCCGCGACTGTTGCAATGAACAGCGCGTAGTTCTCCACGTAGCCGAAGAATTGCAACGACCAGCCGCCGGTCGCCAGGCCCAGCAGGAAGAGCCGCCGCGCCCGGGACGTCTCGAACAGCCGGCCGCTGAACGTCCACACGACGGCGAGGAACGCGACGCCCGACCCGATCGAGACGATCCGGTAGGCCAGCAGCGCCGCGCGCTCGGGATCGCCGCCGAGCAGTTCCTTGAGCTTGGCGAGGAGAAGCAGCGTGAGCGGCGCCGTGTTCTTCAGGAACGGGCGCTCGGCGGCGAGGAGCCCCAGGTTCTGGTAGCCGTCGCCCAGGAAGTGGCCGCGCGCGGCGCCCAGGACGAACGCCGCGGTCGCCGCGAGGCAGGTCCCGACGAAGAACGTCGTGTCGCGCAGCGCGGTGCGCGGCTCGGGCGCGAACCGGGCGAGGAACGGCGCGACGGCGACGAGAGCGGCCCCGGCGGCCACGGGCCACGGGGCGAAGCGGAACGAGTCCAGTCCCCACGCGCGAAGATCGGGAAGCAGCGCGGCCAGGACCCAGGCCGCTAGGGTCCCGAGGTACGCTCGGAACACGGCTCCTCCCGGCGACGCGCGGGGCGCCGCCGCGGCCAGGGAAAGGCGGGCTGCACGACGCCCCGCTCGCGTCCGGGCGATTCTAGCGAAGCCCCGCCGGCCCGCGCGACCGCTGAATTCGGGCCGGAGCCTCCCCGCTCCGGCGCTTCCGTGGTATTCTGCCGACGGGTGCGCGCGCCCGCAAACTCCGCCCGGAGAGTCCATGCCATCCGCGGAACAGTTGCTCTCCTTGTTCGATGAGAGCCGGTTCGTACCGGCGCTCCGCTCCGACACCAAATCGGCCGCCTGCCAGGAACTCGCGAACGCGCTCGCCGGCG
>DATIQI010000119.1:0-6877 GCA_035470985.1 Acidobacteriota bacterium | reverse complement strand
ATTGATCGGGTAGACCGCGCCCTGGAAGGGGAGGTCGAGGAGGTTGCGGAGGATCGCGCCGCCGATCGCGTCGCGCCGGCGGGACGCGCCGATCACGGCGATGCTGCGCGGCTTGAAGAGCGGGTCCAGGGACGACGTCGGGGGCATGGAGTCCTCGTTCTCGCGCGCCACCGTGGCGCGGCGCGCGGAGTGTAGCATTTCCGAGGCTCTAGGCGATGCCGGCGCGCTTGCGGACGTCCTCGATCTCGCGGGCGAGGGCGACGTCCTTGCCGGTGATCCCGCCCGCGTCGTGCGTCACGAGCGATATCGTGATCGTGGAGTAGCGGATGTCCACGTCGGGATGGTGGTTCGCCGCTTCGGCCAGGTGGGCCACGGCGTTCACGAAGACGATCGCTTCCGGAAAGGAGGGGTGCCGGAAGGCCTTGCGCAGCATCCCGTCCTCGACGGCCCAGCCGGGGAGCCCCGGGAGCTCCCGGGCGAGCGCTTCGTCCGTGAGGCGCGCCATCGGCCTACCAGCGTCCGAGGAGGCCCGGATCGGGCATCATCTCGGGCGACCAGGGGTCGGGCATGATCTCCACGTCGGCGTCCTTCCCCGTCACCCGCTTCATCACGTCCTTCACCTGCTGGACGATCTGCGGCGCGTAGGGACAGAACGGGGTCGTGAGGAGCATCCGGACCACGGGCGGCTCCGCCGCGAGGTCCACCTCCCGAACGAGGCCCAGCTCGATGATGCTGAGGTGGATTTCCGGATCGACGACTTCCTCGAGCGCGGTGCGGACTTCGGCTTCGGTGGCCATGGGATCTCCTTTAGTCGGGAAGGCCGATGAGGAGGTCGTCGCCCTCGACGCGGACGGGATACGACTCCACGGGCGTCACCGCCGGCATGCAGCGGACCGCCCCGGTCTTGATGTCGAAGCGGGCGCCGTGACGCGGGCAGATCACCTCCCCGTCCTCGACCTCCCCCTCCGCGAGCGGACCCCCGTCGTGCGTGCAGATGTCCTCGATCGCGTAGTACGCCCCGTCCAGGCGGTAGACCGCGACGTGGCGGTCCTCCACTTCGAAGATCTCGGGGCGCCCGTCGGGGACTTCGGTCGTGCGACCCACCTTCACGAAGCGCGCGGTGTCGGCGCTCATTCGTCCTCCTCGTCCTTCCAGGCCTGCACGCCGTAGATCCCCACCTTCAGGGTCTTCAGCGCCAGGAGCGCGCACTTGAGCCGAACGGGGCCGAGCTCGATTCCGAGCATCTCCAGAACGTCGTCGCGGCTCAGCGCCTTCACTTCCTCCAGCGTCTTGCCGCGCACTTCCTCCGTCAGCATGGACGCGGCCGCGCGGCTGATGGAGCAGCCCGAGCCGCTGAACTTCACGTCCGTCACGCGGCCGTCCTTCACGACCAGGTCCATCCGGATCCGGTCGCCGCACAGCGGATTCGAATCCTCGGCGCTGACGTCGGGGTGGTCGAGCGTTCCCCAGTTGCGGGGGTTCTGATAGTGGTCGAGGATGTTCTGGCGATAGAAGTCGTCGAGACTCATCGCGCGAAGACCGCCTTCACCTTCTTCACGCCCTCGACGAGGCGGTCCACCTCGGCCGCGTCGTTGTAGATCGTGAAGCTGGCGCGCGTCGTGGCGGGAACGCCGAGGCGCTGATGGAGCGGCATGGCGCAGTGGTGCCCGGCCCGCACGGCGATCCCCTCGCGGTCCAGGACGCCGGCGACGTCGTGCGCGTGGATGTCGTCCACCAGGAACGAAACGATGCCGCCGCGATCCTCCTCGGGCGGCGGTCCGAAGACCCGCACGCCGGGAATCGCCTGAAGACCGCGGATGGTCCGGACGGCCAGGTCGCGCCCGTGGGCGTGAACGACGTCCATGCCGAGCGGCGAGAGATAGTCGATGGCGGCCGCCAGCCCGACGGCGTCGGCGAAGTTCATGGTGCCCGCCTCGAACTTGGCGGGGACGTCGGCCCAGGTGGACTTCTGCATCGTCACCTCGCGGATCATCTCGCCGCCGCCGAAGAAGGGCGGCATGGCGTCGAGGATCGGCCGCTTCGCGACCAGCGCCCCGATTCCGGTCGGCGCGAACATCTTGTGCCCCGAGAAGGCGAGGAAGTCGGCGTCGAGCGCGCGGAAATCGACCGGCATGTGCGGCACGGCCTGCGCCGCGTCCACGAACGCCACGGCGCCCGCGGCGTGGACGCGCCGGACCAGCTCGGCCGCCGGGTTGATCGTCCCGAGCGCGTTCGAGACCCAGGTGAACGCCGCGAGTTTCACGCGGCCCTCGAGGAGGCGGTCGAGCGTCGAGAGATCGAGCCGGCCCTGACCGTCGAGCGGGATGTACCGAAGCTCGGCGCCCGTCTCCTGCGCGAGGATCTGCCACGGCACCAGGTTCGAGTGGTGCTCCATCTCCGTGACGAGAATGGCGTCGCCCCGCGCGACGTTCGCCCGGCCCCAGGCGTAGGCCACCAGGTTGACCGACTCGGTGGTGCCCCGCGTGAAGACGACCTCGCGCGGCGAGCGCGCGTTCAGGAAGCGGGCGACCTTCTCCCGGGCCCCTTCGTACGCGGCGGTCGCCTCCTCCGCGAGGAGGTAGACGCCGCGGTGCACGTTGGCGTTCCGGTTCCGGTAGAAGTCGTCCAGCGCCTTCAGGACCGCGAGCGGCTTCTGCGTCGTCGCCGTGTTGTCGAGATAGGCGAGCGGCTTTCCGTGGATCAGCCGATCGAAGATCGGGAAGTCCTTCCGGAGCGCCGCCGCGTCGAGACGCCGCGCCGGAGCGGCCGTCGTGGTCATCTAGCCCGCCGCCTTCCGTTCCACCGCGGCCGTCACGAGCGCGCGCAGCGACTCCGACGGGATCCGCTCGAGCACGGGCGTGAAGAATCCCTCGATGATCAGCTTCTCGGCGTCGTGCCGCGTCAGGCCGCGGGCCATGAGATAGAAGAGCTGCTCGTCGTCCACCTGCCCCACCGTCGCGCCGTGCGTGCAGCGGACGTCGTTCGCCTCGATCTCGAGGCTCGGGATCGAGTCGGCGCGCGCCTTGTCGGAGAGGATGAGGTTCCGGTTCGCCTGGTAGGCGTCGGAGCGCTGGGCGTCGCGGTGGATCTTGATGAGGCCCTGGTAGATCGTGCGCGCCCGGCCGCGGAGCGCTCCCTTGAAGAGGAGGTCGCTGGTCGAGTGGCCGACTTTGTGGTTCTGGAACGTGTGGAAGTCGAAGTGCTGCGCCGCGTCGCCGAAGTAGCAGCCGGAGAGCTTCGCCTCGGCGCCCTCGCCCTCGCAGAACATCTCGAAGTCGGCCTTCCGGAGCTTGCCGCCCAGCTCGGTCACGGTCCAGTGGAAGCGGGCGTCCTTTCCGACGCGGACGCGCGCGGCGCCGAAGTGATAGACGTTCGTGCCCCAGCGCTGGAAGGTGGCCACGTCGAGATCCGCGCCCTCGCCGACGACGTGCTCCGTGACGCCGACGCAGACGCCGGTGCCCGGCTCGCCCGCCGAGAGGTACTCCTCGATGACGGTCGCGCGCGCGCCGCGCTCCAGCACGACGACGATGTGCGGGAACTGGGCGACGTCGGGGGTCTGGCGCGACAGGACGATCCGGATCGGACGCTCCACCTGGACGCCCGCGGGAACGTGCAGGAAGGCGCCGCCCGTCCGAAGCGCCGCGTTCAGCGCCGTGAAGCGGTTCTCGTCGGGCCGGATGGTGGCGCCGAGCCAGCGCTCCACCAGCGCCGGCTGGAGTCGCGCGGCCTCCGCGATCGGGGCGAACGTGATCCCCTGCTTCGCGAAGTCGGGCGAGCGCTCCGCGTAGACGGTTTCGGAATCGACCTGGACCAGCACCGCCGAGCGCTCGATCTCGGGACCGATCGCCTCGCGCAGGTGTTCGGGGAGCGCCGCGACCGAGTCCACGGCCGCGTGCGGCGCTCGGAACGGCGTCAGCGCGTCCCACTTCAGGCCGGAAATGTCGGTGCGCCGCCAGAGCTCCTCGAGCCGGCCCGGGAAGGGCGTCGTGGCGCAGAACGCCCAGGCCGTCTCGCGACGCTTCGCGAGGAACGCGGAATCGCCGCTTCGCGCGGCCAGCGCCGCCAGGTCCTTCGCGGTCACGGCGCCGAGCCGCGGCGCGTCGGACGCGGCGACCGATGCGCCCGCCGTGGGCGCGGCCGCCGGGGCCGGGGTCGTCGTTTCGATCGGGTTCACTCGTTTCGTCTCCTGGTTCACGCCGCGGGAGGCCGGCCGGTCAACCGACCGAGCCCTCCATCTGCAGCTGAATGAGTCGGTTCATCTCGACGGCGTACTCCATCGGGAGCTCCTTCGTGATCGGCTCGATGAAGCCGTTCACGATCATCGCCGCCGCTTCGTCCGCGGTGATGCCGCGGCTCATGAGGTAGAAGATCTGCTCGTCGCCGATCTTCGAGACGGTCGCCTCGTGACCGATCGAGACGAGGTCCTCCTCGATCTCCATGTACGGATACGTGTCGGATCGCGAGTTGGGGTCGAGAATGAGCGCGTCGCACTTCACGGTCGACTTGCAGTGCTTGGCGCCCTTCGTGACCTTCACCAGGCCGCGATAACCCGCGCGCCCGCCGTCCTTGCTGATCGACTTCGAGACGACGTTCGAGGTGGTGTGCGGCGCGGCGTGCACGACCTTCGCACCGGCGTCCTGGTGCTGGCCCTTGCCCGCGAACGCGATCGAGAGGATCTCGGCGTGCGCGCCCGGCTCCATCATGTAGACGGCCGGGTACTTCATGGTGAGCTTGGAGCCGAGATTGGCGTCCACCCACTCCATCGTCGCGTCGGCGTAGGCCATGGCCCGCTTCGTGACGAGGTTGTAGACGTTGTTCGACCAGTTCTGGATCGTCGTGTAGCGGCACCGGCCGCCCTTCTTCACGATGATCTCGACCACCGCCGAGTGGAGCGAGTCGGTGGCGTAGATCGGAGCGGTGCAGCCCTCGACGTAGTGCACGAAGGCGCCCTCGTCCACGATGATCAGGGTCCGCTCGAACTGGCCCATGTTCTGGGCGTTGATGCGGAAGTAGGCCTGCAGCGGCAGGTCCACCTTCACGCCCTTCGGCACGTAGATGAACGATCCGCCCGACCAGACGGCGCTGTTCAGCGCCGCGAACTTGTTGTCCGACGGCGGAATCACGGTGCCGAAGTACTCCCGGAAGAGCTCCGGATGCTGCTCCAGCGCCGAACCCGTGTCGAGGAAGATGACGCCCTGGTTCGAGAGCGACTCCTTGATCTTGTGATAGACCGTCTCGGAGTCGTACTGGGCGCCGACGCCCGAGAGGAACTTCTGCTCCGCCTCGGGAATCCCCAGCTTGTCGAAGGTCCGCTTGATGTCCGCGGGGATGTCGTCCCACGACTTGCCCTGCTCGTCCACCGGCTTCAGGTAGTAGTAGATGTCCTGGAAGTCGATGTCCATCAGGTTGCCGCCCCACCGGGGCATGGGCTTCCGTTCGAAGTGCTCCAGCGACTTGAGCCGGAACTCCTTCATCCACGCCGGTTCCTTCTTCATATCGGAGATCTGCGCGACCACGTCCCGGTCGAGCCCCTTGCGGGATTTGAAGACGGGGGCGATGGAGTCGTGGAAGCCGTACTTCTCCTTGTAGCCCTCGCGGATGTCGAGCACTTCAGGCTGCGGTTCGATCATGGCTTCGTTCCTTCCCGGGCTCTAGGCCGCGCTCTTGTCGCGGGCCCAGTCGTAGCCCTGGGTTTCGAGTTCCTGCGCCAGCTCGGGGCCGCCCGACTTGACGATCCGCCCGTCCACGAGCACGTGGACGAAGTGCGGCTTGATGTAGTTCAGGATCCGCTGGTAGTGCGTGATGAGGAGGACGCCCAGATCGGGGCCGGAGAGCGCGTTCACGCCTTCCGACACGATGCGGAGCGCGTCGATGTCGAGGCCCGAGTCGGTCTCGTCGAGCACCGCGATCTCGGGGCGGAGCACCGCCATCTGGAGGATCTCGGCGCGCTTCTTCTCGCCGCCCGAGAATCCGTCGTTGATGTAGCGGCCCGCGAACGACTCGTCCATCTTCAGGAGCGCCATCTTCTCCTTCACCAGGGCGCGGAATTCCTTCGGCGGGAGCGGCTTCTCATCGCCCGCCGCCTTCCGCTTCGCCTGGAGCGCCATCCGGAGGAAGTTCGCCACGCTGACGCCCGGGATCGCGGTCGGATACTGGAACGCGAGGAAGAGGCCCTTCCGCGCGCGCTCGTCCGCCTCCCACTCCGAGATGTCCTCGCCGTGGAAGAGAACCTTGCCGCTCGTGATCTCGTACTTGGGGTTCCCCATGAGGGCGTTCGCGAGCGTGCTCTTGCCCGAGCCGTTCGGCCCCATGATGGCGTGCACTTCCCCCTTGGTCACCGTGAGCGAGAGCCCCTTCAGGATGGGCTTCCCCTCCACGGCGACGTGGAGGTCCTGGATTTGAAGCGTCGGCGTCATTCCGTCTCCTCGTGGCCCCTCGGGGCCGTCAAACGCTGAAGGAATCCCCGCAGCCGCACGACTTCTTGGCGCGAGGGTTGAGAAACTGAACGCCCGAGCCGAGGAGCCCGCGCTGGTAGTCCACGGTGGTCCCTTCGAGGACCGCGAGCGACCGCGGATCGACGACGACCGTCAGGCCGTCGTATTCCAGCACGAGGTCCCCCGGACGCAGGGACGTGGTGAAGACCATCACGTAGTGAAATCCCGAGCAGCCTCCCGCCTTCACGCCGATGCGGAGGATCTGCCCGTCCTTCCCCTCGCGCGCGCGCGTCTGCTTCACGTACGCCACCGCGGCGGGCGTGAGGGCGATCGTGCCGGGCGCGGGATCGGACTGCGCGTCCGGCTTCGGAGTCATCGTGTCGCTCATCGGTTCTTCGTTCCCAACTGGATCGGGATCGGGCCGCCTCCGTTCACCCGCGAGG
>DATIQI010000118.1:0-1695 GCA_035470985.1 Acidobacteriota bacterium | reverse complement strand
CCGATCGAAGAGGCCGCGATCCCCTTCCCCAGCGACGAGACGACGCCGCCCGTGACGAAGACGAACTTGGTCATGAGGTCCCCTTTTCTTCCCGGTAGCGGGAGCGGGCCCGAGCGAGATCCTCGGGAGTATCGACGCCGGCGGCGTGCCAGTCGCCGACGGCCACGTGGATCGGAATGCCGTGCCAGAGCGCGCGCAGCTGTTCCAGGCGCTCGGCGCGTTCGAGCGGCGGCTGCGGCAGCCGCGCGAGCGCGAGGAGCGTCTCCCGGCGATAGGCGTAGATCCCGAGATGGAGGAGCGCGGGGGGCTCGCCGGGGCCGCCGGCCCCGTGCGGGATCGGAGCGCGCGAGAAGTAGAGGGCGCGCCCGTCCCGGTCGAGCACCACCTTCACCCGGTTCGGATTCGTGACTTCGCCCGTCTCCAGCGGCGCCGCGAGGGTCGCCATGCGGACCTCGGGCCTCTCGAAGAGCCGGACCAGGGCGTCCACCGCGGCCGGTTCGAGAAAGGGCTCGTCACCTTGTAGATTCACGATCACCGCGTCGGGATCCGCCGCCGCGCCCTCGAGCCGCTCGGCGGCCGCGGCCACGCGGTCGAGTCCCGAGGGGAGGTTCGGGTCGGTCAGGATCGCCTCCCCGCCCTCGGCCCGCACGACGTCGGCGACGAGATCGCTGTCGGTCGCCACCTGGACCTCGCTCAGCGACTCCGCCAGGCGCGCCCGTTCCAGCACGCGAACGACGAGCGGCTTGCCTTCGAGGTCTTGTAAGGGCTTTTCGGGGAGTCTGGTGGAGTGGAGCCGGGCCGGGATGATCCCCACGGCGCGGAGACGCGGCCGAGAGCGCGCGTCACGCGCCTCGGAGGGGGACGAGAGACGGTGCACGAGTCATGCTAGCAATCGAGCCACGGGGCGTCAAGCCGGGTTCTCCCCGCCTCGCGCCGCGCCGGCGTCGGGCTACCGCGACGGACCGGCGCCGGCGCCCGCCGCCTTCGGATCGCGATGCCGGTCGAGCCAGGCGGCCCACGCGACGAAGACCCAGAGTGCGAGCGCCGTGATCGCGACCGCCCTCGTGCTCGGAGGCGGCGGCGACGACAGATTGAGGGCGAAGAGCCCGGCGAGGAGCGCGACGAAGAGGACGTACGCCGGACCGCCCACGCGGTCGCGCGCCCGCGTCCCCCACGCATAGGAGAGCACGGCGGCCAGGAAGAGAGCCCCCTCGAGCGGAATGGCCACGGCGGGGTCGTCCCAGAGCCCCAGCCCGACTCGGTCCGGGAGCCACGGAACGAGCTGGAGATCGGGGCGATGCGTGACGTAGTCCAGCATCCAGTGTGAGACGACCGCGAAACCCGCCACGACGCCCGACCGAAGGCCGCTCCCCCATCGCGCCACGGCGGCGCCGAAGAGGATCGCGAGCAAGAGGGTCATGAGGAGACTGTGCGACCACGGATACGAATCGAACGCGAGGGGGGTCATCGCGGTGTTTCCCGGCTCGATCCGGAACGACTCCAGCCCGGCGAGAACCAGCAAGGGCCAGAGGAGGTCGATCGCCTGCCCCGCCGCGACCAGGGTGCCGAGCGAAGCCCGGGGCGCCACCCGCTTCGCGGCCAGCGCGACGGCGAAGTGTCCTAGGAACATCCGTCCCGACTCGTCGGGCCGGGAGTCACGCGCGAGACCTCATGGGGCCAGCATAGCGCACCATG
>DATIQI010000117.1:0-6969 GCA_035470985.1 Acidobacteriota bacterium | reverse complement strand
CGCGCCGCGACGGTCCGCCTCCGCGTGTTCGACGTGAGGGGGCGCCTGGTGCGCGTCCTCGCGGACGGGGCGTACCCGGCCGGGCTCTCCCTCGTCGCGTGGGACGGACGGGACGGCACGGGGCGGGACGCGGCGACGGGGACCTACTTCTATCGCCTTGAGGCCGAAGGCGTTGCCGAATCGCGCAAGCTGACCCTCTTGCGCTAGAGGCCGATCGGCCCTATCCTCGTAGGTCACAACTGCAGACATCCTTCGGGGCGGGGCGCAAGTCCCCACCGGCGGTAGAGCCCGCGAGCCCGGGAGCGAAGCTTCCAGGCAGATCCGGCGAGATTCCGGAGCCGACCGTAACAGTCGGGATGAGAGAAGGATGCAACGTTCGATGGCCGTCGCGGCCCGTGGCCGCGCGCGCCCCGCGGGTGTCTGCCTGCGGGGTTTTTTTCATGCGCTTGGATTCCGGGATGCCGGTCGAACCGGCGCTCCCATCGAAGGACCCGAACGGCCCGACCGCCGCCGAGCGGCGTGCGATGCGCGACGCCGTCGCGCTCGCGCGGCGCGGCGTGGGCGGCACGCACCCGAACCCGCGCGTCGGGGCGATCCTCCTTCGCGACGGCGCGGTGGCGGGGCGCGGCTGGCACGCGCGCGCGGGCGGCCCTCACGCCGAGGTCGTGGCCCTCCGGGCCGCCGGACCCGCGGCGCGAGGCGCGACGCTGGTCGTCACCCTCGAGCCGTGCGCCCATCACGGCCGCACCCCGCCCTGCGTGGACGCCATTCTCGAAGCGGGCGTGCGGCGCGTCGTCGTCGGCATGATCGATCCGAACCCCATCGTGAACGGACGCGGGATCGAAGGGCTTCGCCGCGCGGGCGTGGACGTGGTGATCGCCGACCACGACGAGGCGTGTCGCGCGCTGAACGAGCCCTATCTCAGCGTGCTGGAGCGCGGGCGCCCCTGGATCACGCTGAAGGCGATGCTCTCGCTCGACGGACGCCTCGCGGCGGACGGCGGCACGTCGCGCGGTCTGGGCGGTCCCGAAGAGCAGCGCCTCTGCCACCGGCTTCGCTCGTCGCACGACGCGGTCCTCGTCGGGATCGGCACGGTCCTGGCGGACGATCCGCTCCTCACCGTCCGCCACGCGCGCGGGCGGACGCCCTGCCGCGTCGTCCTCGACTCCTCGCTCCGCATCCCGGACGGATCGGCGCTCCTCGGGAGCGCGGGCAAGGCGCCGCTCGTCGTCGCCACCGTCTCGAACGACGCCGCGCGCGCGCGGCGACTCGAGGCGCGCGGCGCCGCGGTCTGGCGCTTCGAGCCCGCTCCCGACGGCCGCGTGCCGCTTCGCCCGCTCCTCGACCGCCTCGTGGAGGAAGGGCGCTACGCCCTCCTCGTGGAGGGAGGGACCGAGACCCACACCTCGTTCCTCCGCGAGGGGATCGCCGACCGCGTGGCTCTCGGCATCGCGCCGCTCCTCCTCGGCGGTCGCTCGCCTCGGACGTGGACCGGCGACCTCGGCCGGAGCACGCTCGCCGAGGCGATCGACGTGACCGGCCTTCGCGCGCGGCGCGTCGGACGCGACCTCTGGCTCGAGGGCGCGATCGCGCGTCCGGAGAAGGAGGCGGAGCGTGTTTAGCGGCATCGTGGAGCGGATGGGCGTCGTGGAGGCGATCCGGCCCGAGCGCGCGGGGGTCCGGTTCCGGATCCGCGCGGGCTACGAGCCCGATCCGCCGCCCGGCGCGAGCGTCGCGGTGAACGGCGTCTGCCTCACGGTGGAGCGCGCGGCCGGCGGCGTCTTCGAGATCGTGGCCATCGCCGAGACGCTTCGGCGGACGAACCTCGGCGCGCTGGCCGAGGGCGCGCGCGTGAATCTGGAGCGCGCGCTCCGCATGGGCGACGAGCTGGGCGGGCACTGGGTGCAGGGGCACGTGGACGGGCTCGGCGCGGTCGCGCGCGTGGCGCGCGGCGGGGGGACTCCGGGCGAGGTCCGGGTGGAGGTGGAGGTCCCGGAGCCGCTCCGCCGCTACGTGGCGGAGAAGGGCTCCATCGCGATCGACGGCGTGAGCCTCACCGTGGCCGGCTGGGAGGATCCCCGGCTCGCGGTCGCGCTCATCCCGTACACGCTGGAGCAGACCATCGCGTCGTCGTGGACCGAGGGAACGCGGGTGAACCTGGAAGTGGACATCGTGGCGCGTTATCTGGAGCGGCTCCTCGCCGCTCGACTGGGCGAGACGCCCGCGGACGCGCCCGTTCGATCGGAGGCATCGTGAACGCAGGGAGCCGTCGGCGAATGGGAGCGTTGGGAGCCGCGCGCCCGGCGTCGCGCGCCGCCGCGCGACCGCAGGGGATCGACGCCGCGCTGGAGGCGCTGCGTCGCGGCGAGATGATCGTCGTCGTGGACGACGAGGACCGCGAGAACGAGGGCGACTTCGTGATGGCGGCGGAGAAGACCACGCCCGAAGCCGTCAATTTCATGACGCGCGAGGCGCGCGGGCTCCTCTGCGTCTCCATGCCGGGCGACCGGCTGGAGGCGCTCGGCCTCTCCTTGATGACGCCGGCGAACACGGCGCGCTTCTCGACTCCCTTCACGGTGTCGGTGGATCTCCTGCGCGGCACGACGTCGGGCTCCTCGGCCCAGGACCGCGCGCTGACGATCCGCGCGCTCGCCTCGGGGAAGACGCGGCCGGAGGAGCTGGCCCGACCCGGGCACATCTTCCCGCTCCGCGCGGACGATCAGGGCGTGCTCCGCCGCCCCGGGCACACCGAGGCGGCCCTCGACCTGGTTCGCCTGGCGGGCCTGCGCCCCGCGGGCGTCCTCTGCGAGATCCTCGCGGCCGACGGGACCATGGCGCGCGGTCCCGAGCTGGCGCGGATCGCGAAGCGCCACCGCCTCGTCCTGATCACCATCCGCGACCTGATCCGGCACCGCTACCGGAGCGAGCGGCTGGTGAAGCGGGTGGCGGCGTCGCGCCTGCCGACGCGCTACGGCACGTTCCGCATCGTGGTGTACGAAAGCCCGGTGGACGGCGCGAACCACGTCGCGCTGGTGAAGGGAACGCCGGCGCCCGACAAGGGGGCGGGCGACCTGGTGCGCGTCCACTCCCAGTGCCTGACGGGCGACGTCTTCGGCTCGAAGCGCTGCGATTGCGGCGAGCAGATGATCACCGCGCTCGGCCGGATCGACGCCGAGGGCTCGGGCGTCTTCCTCTACCTCCGCCAGGAGGGGCGCGGGATCGGGCTCGCGAACAAGCTCCGCGCGTACGAACTCCAAGACCTGGGCCTCGACACGGTGGAGGCGAACGAGCGGCTCGGCTTCGCGGCCGACGAGCGCGACTACGGCGTCGCGGCGCAGATGCTGCGCGACCTCGGCTTCACGCGCGTCCGGCTCCTGACGAACAACCCGCGGAAGATGGGCGCGCTGCGCGAATACGGGATCGACGTCGCCGCGCGCGAGCCGCTGGAGATCCGCCCCAACGACGTGAACGCCGGCTACCTCCGGACGAAGCGGGAGCGGCTCGGCCATCTCCTGAAGCACCCCGCGCTCCACCTCCCGGTCGCGGTGCGCACGAACGGCCGGCGGGGCGGAGGGGGCTCGTGAGTCCGGCGCGTCCCGCGAACCGTCGTCCCGGCGAATCCGCGGCGCGCCCGTCGGGCGTGCGCGTGTTGGCCGCCGCGCGAGGCGCGGGGCGGCGCGTGCGGATCGCGATCGCCGCGTCGCGCTTCAACCAGCGGATCACCGACCGGCTCCTGGCCGGCGCCTTCGACGCGCTGGAGCGGGAGGGCGTGCGCGCGGCCGACGTGACGCTGGTGACGGTGCCGGGCGCCTACGAGCTTCCGTTCGCCGCGCGGCGCCTCGCCGCCTCGGGCCGTCACGACGCCGTCCTCTGCCTCGGCGCGGTGATCCGCGGCGGGACGCCCCACTTCGACTACGTCGCCGGCGAAGCGGCGCGCGGCATCGCCGCGGCCGGCGAGGCGACGGACGTGCCCGTCCTTTTCGGCGTGCTCACCACCGACACGCTTCGCCAGGCGCTCGACCGTTCCGGGGGCCGCCTCGGGAATCGCGGCGCCGACTCGGCCGCCGCCGCGGTGGAGATGGCGCGGCTCGCGCGGGCGCTTCCCGGCCGGAGGCGCGCGTGAATCCGAGGAGCCAGGGGCGCGAGCTGGCGTTTCGCGCCGTCTACCAGGCCGACGTGACCGGCGAGGAAGCCGCGGTCTGCCTGGAGGAGATCGTGGAGGAGTCGGGCGAGAGCGAAGCGCGCGCGGAGGGGGACGAGGGACGCGGCGCGTCGCCGGTGGCGGAAGCCGCCCGCACGTTCGCGGCCACGCTCGTCTCCGAGCTCCAGTCGCATCGCGAGGAAGTCGACGCGATCGTCGCGCGGACGGCCGTGAACTGGCCGCTCCGGCGCATGGCCGCCACCGACCGCTCCGTGCTCCGGCTCGCCGTCGTGGAGCTCCTCCACCACGCGGAGACGCCGACGCGCGTGGCGCTCGACGAAGCCATCGAATTGGCCAAGAAATACGGCTCGGAAACGTCCGGGTCGTTCGTGAACGGAATCCTTGACCGAATCGCCCACGACGCGCGACCCTCCCGGGAATGACGACCGTTCTCCTCTCCGATATCCACGCCAATCTCGAAGCGCTCGAGGCCGTGATGGCCGCCGTCGAGCGCTATCGGCCCGATCGAATCCTCTGTCTCGGCGACGTGGTCGGCTACGGCGCGAGCCCCAACGAGTGCCTGGCGCTCGTCCGCAAGCACTGCAAGACGGTGCTCCTCGGCAATCACGACGCGGCGGCGAGCGGCGGGCCCGAGATCGCGCGCTTCAACATCCACGCCCGCGTGGCGGCGGAATGGACGAGCAAGGTGCTGACGCGCGAGCACCGGGAGTATCTTCAAACGCTCCCGATCACGCACGAAGCGGACGGATATCTCTGCGTGCACGCCTCTCCGGCGACGCCGCGCGACTGGGAGTACCTGCTCGACCGCTTCGACGCCGAACCCCAGTTCGCCTACTTCACCGAGCCCGCCTGCTTCATCGGCCACACGCACCAGCCCGCCATCTTCACGGCCGACCCCGGCGGCACGCGGTCGCTTCCGGTCGGCTCCCTGACGCTCGATCCGAGCCGCCGCTACATCGTAAACGTCGGCAGCGTGGGGCAGCCGCGCGATCGCGATCCCCGCGCCTGCTTCGTCGTCTTCCACGAAGCCGCCGCCCGGATCGAGTACGTGCGCGTCCCCTATCCGGTGGAAGCCGCGCAGGAGAAGATCCGCGCCGCGCGTCTCCCCGAGGTGCTGGCGACCCGCCTCGCCACGGGGGAGTGACGTGGCGCCGCGCGCGTCCACCGAATCCCACTGGAACCGCTTCTGGACCGAGCGGTCCGACATCGACGCCGTTTATCCGACCGACGGTCGCGTCGTGGAGCAGCTCGCCGCGCAGGGTCCGATCCGGGGCCGCCGCGTGCTCGAGGTCGGCGCGGGCTCGGGCCGCGACAGCGTCCGCCTCGCGGCCGCCGGCGCGACCGCCGTGATCCTCGACTACTCGCGCCCCTCGCTCGAGACGGCGCGCCGCGTCGCGGAGCGGGAGGGCGTCCGCGCGCACCTGGTGCGGGCCGACGCGCTCCGGCTCCCGTTCCGCGACGGCGCGTTCGACGCCGTCTTCCACCAGGGGCTCCTGGAGCACTTCCGCGACCCCATGCCGCTCCTGCGCGAGAACGTCCGCGTCCTCGCGCCCGACGCGGTCCTCCTGGTGGACGTGCCGCAGCGGTTCCATCTCTACACGCTCGGCAAGCACGTCCTGATCGCGATGGGGAAGTGGTTCGCGGGGTGGGAGACCGAGTTCTCGATCGGCGAGCTGGAGCGTCTCATGCGCCGCGCGGGCGTGCGGATCGTCGGACGATACGGCGCGTGGATGATCCCGGGCCTCTTCTATCGCGCGCTCCGGCTCGCGCTCCTGAAGCTCCGCCTCGCGCGCCTGCCGCTCTACCCGCCGCCGGTCCCGGTCGTGACGCCGCTCCTCGACGCCCTCCGCCGCGCGTGGGAGCGGACGCCGTTCGCGTTCCACACGTACTTCGTGATCGGCGCGCTCGGCCGGAAGGAGCCGGGCCCGCCTTCCTCGTCCGCCGCGTCCGCCGCCGCCGCTTCGCCCTCCGCTTGAGGATCGTCGTCCTCAACTGGCGCGACCCCCGGCATCCGGAGGCCGGCGGCGCGGAGCTCCACCTGCGCGAGATCCTCCGCCGGTGCGTTCGCGACGGCGACGAGGTGACGTGGTTGGCCGAGGCGTTCCCCGGCGCGGAGCCCGAGGATCTCGTGGACGGCATCCGGATCCACCGCGCGGGCACGTGGTACAATGCGCACCTCGCCCTCGGCGCGCTGTACCGTTCGCGGTTCCGAAAGGAGCGCCCGGACCTGGTGGTGGAGGACATCAACAAGGTGCCCTTTTTCACCCCGCTCTACGCCCGGGCCCCGGTGCTGGCGATCGTGCCCCATCTCTTCGGCGCGACCGTCTTCCGCGAAGCCTCGCCGCCCGTCGGCGCCGTGGTTTGGGCGCACGAAGCGCTCCTCCCCTGGATCTACCGGCGCACTCCCTTCCTCGCCATCTCCGAGAGCACGCGCGACGATCTCGCGCGCCGCGGCATCGCGCGCGAACGGGTCTCCGTGGTCCGCTGCGGGCTCGACCAGGCGGCCTACGCCGTCCGCACGCCGCCCGAGGCGCGCGGTCCCGTGGTCGCGTTCCTCGGCCGGCTCCGGAAGTACAAAGGGGCGCAGCACGTCCTCCGCGCCTTTCCCGCCGTGCTTGCGGCGGTGCCCGGGGCGCGGCTCGACGTGATCGGGGACGGCCCCTATCGCGGCACGCTGGAGCGGCTGGCCGCGCGCCTCGGCGTCGCGTCGCGCGTCCGCTTCCTCGGCGCGCTCCCGCACGCGGCGAAGGTGGACGCGTTGAACGAAGCGCAGGTCTCCACCTGCCCGTCGCCGAAGGAGGGGTGGG
>DATIQI010000116.1:0-5278 GCA_035470985.1 Acidobacteriota bacterium | reverse complement strand
AGTCGTCGAAGATGACGGCCGTGGCGGTCCGGAGCGAGTCGGTGTAGGCGGTCGAGAACTGGTCCACGCCCTGCGCCTCGAGCGGGCTCAGGATCTGCGCCTTCACGTGATCGAACTCCTGTGTCGTGGCGGCTTCGAGGTTGTCGGCCTGGATCAGGTGCCACCCCTTCTCGCTCTTCAGCGGCTGGCTGATCTCGCCCGCGTTCAGCTCGAACGCGGCCGCGACGATCGCCGGCGACTTCCCGATGCCGGGCACGAGTTCGGATTCCTGCGAGACGTAGCCGACGAGCCCGCCGCGGTCCTTCGTGGCCGCGTCCTTCGACCGCTTCTTCGCCGTGTCGTCCCAGAGCGCGCCCTTCACGAGGCTCCGCCGGACCGTGTTCGCCTCGGCCTGCGTCGCGAGCTGGATGTGGCGGACCCGCACGCGGGCGGGGATCTTGTACTGCGCCGCGTTCTGGTCGTAGTACGCGCGCACCATGGAATCGGTCGGCGGCGGGACGGCGGCGAGGCGCCGGTTGTAGTAGACGCGCATCTTCGCCGAACGCATGGCGCGGGTCAGCTCGGCGCGGTACTCGGGGTCCTTGTCGATGCCGGCGGCCTCGGCCTCGCCGAGAATCGCTTCCTCGAACGCGAACCGTTCGACCAGCTGGCGATAGCCGTCGTAGGTCCTCAGGCGAGGCTGGAGGTCCTTGGGCGCGGTCGCGATGACGGAGTCGATGTCGTGGCGCCGGATCTTCCGGCCGCCGATCACCGCCACCACCGGGCCGAACGTGTCGGGAGCGGCCGGTTTCCAGACGTCCGCACGCCCGGCGCGCGTGGACGTCGCCGCTTGGGACGTGGCGCCGGAGCCGCTGGAGGGCGACGGCCCGCCCGAGCAGCCGGCGAACGCGAGGAGAAGCGCCGCGATCGCGACCGCCGGAGCGGCCGCGCGGAATCGCGACGGGAACCGGAGTCGGCCGGGGCGCGCGTGGATCATTGCCGGACGACCCATACCTTCACCGGCGCCTCGATCTCCTGGAAGAGGTGCACGGGAACGTCGAACGCGCCGAGGGCCTTGATCGGCTCCTCCAGCCGCACGGCCTTCTTCTCCAGGTGGAATCCCTGGGCCACGAGGGCGTCGTGGATCTCGACGGCGCTCACCGAGCCGTAGAGCTGGTCCTCGTCTCCGACCTGCACCGAGAACTGGAGCGACACCTGCATGAGGCGGTCGCGGAGCGCCATCATGTCCTGGCGGACGCGCTGTTCGCGCGCGAGCACGGCCCGCTCGCGATCGCGGAAGACCGCCTGGGAGTTGCCGACCGCGGTGATCGCCTTCTTCCGCGGCAGGAGGTAGTTGCGGGCGTACCCGTCCGCGACGCGCACGGTCGCGCCCCGCTTGCCGAGTCCCGTGACGTCTTCGAGCAGAATGATCTCCATCGAATCCTCCGATCAGGCCCCGCCGCCGGCGCCGAGGGTGTCGTCCATCCCCAGCACGATGCGGCGTCGAAAGTCGAACCACGAGTCCAAGAATCCGATCCCCAGGAAGACGACCAGGAGGATCGGCATGAGCACCACGAGCATCGCGATCGCCGCCTGGACGACGCCGCGCATCTCGAAGGCGATGGCCGCGAAGCGGGCCACCGCGAATCCCTGGATCGCGTACGCGATCGCCAGCGGGAAGACGAGGTTCACCCCCGCCTCCACGCCCGGCTTCCAGCGCGTCACGATCAAGGCCAGGGCCAGCGCCACCGCCCAGGCGGCGGCGGTGTGGACGCGCCACGTCGAGAACGCCTCGAACGCGGGGAATCCGTCCTCGGCCTGGAAGAGCACCGAGGCGAGCCAGCAGTTGATCGCCATCACCACCACCCACTTCAGCGCGAAGAGCGACGGCAAGAGCAGCGTCCAGACGCGCGCCGTCTCCTCCACCGCGCTCTGGAACTCCGCCGCCGTGAGGCCGAGCGATCGCGAGACGCCGTGCTCCGTCTCCAGGCGGTGGATCTCCTCGAGGCGCGCCGCCAGGACCGCCGAGAGCTCCTGCATCCCCCCCGCGAGCAGGTAGCCGCCCGCGACGGCCAGGACCGGCGTCACCGCGAGCGCGAGCGCCGCGGATGCCTTCACGCCGCGCCGCGCGCAGGCGCTCAGCAGGATCCCCGCCATGGCCAGGACCGCCACGAAGAAGAGCTGCGACGGCTCGCGCACCCCGCCCGAGTAGACCGCGCCCACCGTCGCGGTGGCCGCGAGCGTCCCGAAGAGGAGCCCCACGCGGCGCGTCAGCCAGAGGACGGCCAGCGGGAGGAGCCCGTAGGACCAGGGCACGGGCGCCGGGAGATCGCTGCTCGCGAGGAGCACGAGGCCCGCCCCGAGCAGGAGCACGCCGGCCACGCGCACCGCGTCGGCGAACGCGGCGGGCCGCGGCGTTTCAGCGGCTTCGGTCACGGCCTACCGGTACTGGTCGCTCGTGAACGGGAGGAGCGCCAGGATCCGCGCGCGCTTCACGGCCTCGGTGATCTGCGCCTGGTGTCGGGCGCACGTTCCCGAGATCCGGCGCGGCACGATCTTGCCGCGATCGGTGATGAAGCGCGACAGGCGCCGGTCGTCCTTGTAATCGACCCGGTCCACCTTGTCGAGACAGAGCTTGCAGAACTTGCGTCGAAACGAACGCGATTCGCCATCGCGCGCCATGAAGACCTCCTGGTGATGCGTGATCGGGGCCGCCGCGGGGATCCTCCCCGCGCGCGGTTACGTCTGCGAGGGAGCGGCCGGCTCGGCCGGCGCCTCGGTCGCGGCGCCCTCGGTCGTCGCGGCTTCCGCGCGCGGCTCCTCCTTCGGTGCCAGGATGGTGAGGTGCCGCAGCACGCTCTCGTTCAGCCGGAAGCGGCGGTCCATCTCCGCGATCAGGCCCGCCGGGCTCTGGTGCTTCACGTGGATGTAAATGCCGTCGCGGCGCTTGCGAATGATGTAGGCGAGCTTCTTCTTGCCCCACCGCTGCACCTCGACGACCGTACCGCCCGCGGCCGCGATCGGCTGCGTCACCCGCTCGACTTCCTCGTTGAGCCTGGTTTCCTCCAGGCTCGGATCGTAGATGACCGTCGTTTCGTAGAGCTTCATCAGTCTCCTCATGCTTCCACCGGATCGCGACCGAACCGGTTCCAGCGGTTCATGGCCTCGGTGAGGCCGAGTGCCACCACGTCGTGCGCGGCCTGAGCGGCCGCCTCCACGACGCGGGGCACGATGGCGCGCTCGTCCGCCGTGAACGGCTCGAGCACGTATTCTTTCAGTTCGGAGGACGGGGGCGCCGGACCGACGCCGATCCGAAGCCTCGGGAACGCCGTCGTTCCCGCCGCCTCCACGACCGATTCCAGGCCGTTGTGCCCTCCCGGGCCCCCCGCCGGCTTCACGCGGAGCGTTCCGAGCGGAAGATGGACGTCGTCGGCCACGATCAGCAGCTCCGCCGGCGACCACCCCTCGGCGAGGAGCGCGCGCACGGCCAGGCCGCTTCGATTCATGTACTGCTGGGGCTTCGCCAGCACCGCTTCGTGCCGGCCCGCCTTCCCGCGACCGCGAATCATCCCGCCGTCACGCGTCCAACCCGAGAAGCGGTGCAGCTTCGCCGCCAGCGCGTCCACCGCCATGAAACCGGCGTTGTGACGCGTCTCCGCGTACTCGGAGCCGGGGTTCCCCAGCCCGACGACCACCCAGGCCTCGTTAACCTTCCTTGCCCCCCTCTTCCTCCGACTCCTTCTCCTTCTTCACCAGCTCCGGCTCCGCCGGGGCGCCTTCCTCGGCCGGCTTCACTTCCTCGAGCACGGTCGGCGGCACCACGGTGGCGACGGTCCGCTCGGACTCCGTGAGCACCTCGGCCTTCTCGACCATCAGATCGCTGACGTGGACGGAGTCGCCGATGTTCAGGTGCGACACGTCCACCGTCACGTGCGTCGGGATGTCGGTCGGGAGGCACTCGATCTCGACCTCCCGGAGGAGGAACTCGAGGATGCCGCCGCCGTCCTTCACGCCGGTGGGCGTCCCCTCGAGGGAGATCTCCACCTGGACCGTGATCTTCTCGGTCAGCGAGATGTGCTGGAAGTCGGCGTGCAGGATGTCGCCGCGGACCGGGTGGCGCTGCACCTCGCGCAGGATCGCCTTCCGCTCGCCCGACGCGGCGCCCGCCACGTGCAGGTCGACGATCACGTTCGACCCGGCGGCGCCGTGGAGGATCCCCTCCAGCTCGCGCGCCCGCACGGTCAGGGGGAGCGGCTCCTCGCCGCGCCCGTAGTAGATCGCCGGAACGTCCCCGGCCGTGCGCAGCTTGCGGGCGACGCCCTTTCCGACGCCCTCCCGCCGCGCGCTCTTCAAGATCACGATGGCCATGCCACTGCTCCTTCCGGTTCTGGTTGCGACGGCCCCGTTCGCGGGGCCCTGGTTCGATCGATTCGATCAGATGAACAGCGAACTGAGCGACTCCTCGTCGTGGATGCGGCGGATCGCCTCCGCCAGGAGCGGGGCGACCGAGAGCATCCGGATCTTCGACGGAAGCGACCGCGGCGCGTGCGGGATGCTGTCCGTGATGACCAGCTCCTTCACGTGCGACGCCTGGATCCGCTCCGGCGCGTCGCCGCAGAGCACGCCGTGCGTCACCGCCGCGTAGATCTCGAGCGCGCCGGCGTCCTTCAGCGCCCGCGCGGCCTCCACCAGCGTCGAGCCGGTGCTGAGGATGTCGTCGAAGATCACCGCGTTCTTCCCGTCCACCTCGCCGATGATGTTCATCGTCTCCACGGCGTCGGGACGGGGGCGGCGCTTGTCCACCACCGCCAGGCCCACGCCGAGCCGCTTCGCGTAGGCGCGCGCCATCTTCACGCTCCCGATGTCGGGCGCGATCGCCACGAGATCGGGAATGCCGAGCCGCGTGAAGTAGTCCACCAGCACCGGCGCGGCGTACAGGTGGTCGAACGGAATGTCGAAGAACCCCTGGATCTGCGCCGAGTGGAGGTCCATCGTCATCACGCGGTCGGCGCCGGCCGTGGTGATCAGGTTCGCCACCAGCTTCGCCGTGATCGGCACGCGCGGCTGGTCCTTGCGGTCCTGGCGCTGGTAGCCGAAGTACGGGATGACCGCCGTCACGCGGCGGGCCGAGGCGCGCCGCACGGCGTCGATCATCACCAGGAGCTCCATCAGATTCGTCGCCGGCGCGAACGTCGGCTGGAAGACGAAGATGTCGGCGCCCCGGATGTTCTCGTTGATCTTCACGGACGTCTCACCGTCCGCGAACTGCTCCACGCTCGCGTCGCCGAGGTGGATGCCG
>DATIQI010000115.1:0-6929 GCA_035470985.1 Acidobacteriota bacterium | reverse complement strand
GTTAATGTCGATCGGTTTGGAGATGCTAAATTAGCGTGAGCAATTCCCGAATTGTGAGCCAATAGGACCGTTATGACCGACAAAGAGAGGCGGCCGCGCTCCGCGCCGGGCTCCCGCTCCCC
The DNA here is from genome assembly GCA_035470985.1 of Acidobacteriota bacterium. Lineage (GTDB taxonomy): Bacteria > Eisenbacteria > RBG-16-71-46 > SZUA-252 > SZUA-252 > SZUA-252. The sequence goes on along the minus strand of DATIQI010000115.1, from coordinate 6,807 downwards.
GAGGCGGGGGCGGCGTTCGTCTCCCTCGAACTCCTCGATCTCGCGCGCCGCCTTCCCGGCGGCCTCGTGCGGCGCGCGCCGAGGCTCTGACCGATGGGCCGCCCGCGACCGCTCCGCCCGCTCCGCCAGGCGCTCGAAACCGGGGCGCTCCGCCTCCTGGCCGGGATCGCGCGCGCGCTCCCGCTCGAGACGGCCAGCGACCTCGGCGCGTTCCTCGGAGGCGTGGCGCGCCGGATCCTCCCGCGGCGCCGGCGGATCGCCGAGGAGAATCTCCGCGACGCGCTCGGACTTTCGGAGACGGAGGCCGCGCGCGCGGCCCGCGCCGTCTTCACGCAGCTCGGCCGCTCGTTCGTCGAGTTCCTGGCGCTCCCCGCGCACGGATGGGACGAGCTGGAGCGCCGGGTGACCTCGGACGGCGGCATCGAGCGGCTCCGCGCCTGGAACGAGTCGGGCCGCGGCGCCGTGCTCGTGACCGGCCACTTCGGGAACTGGGAATTGCTCGGGGCGTCGCTGGGTCATCGCGCGGGCGGCGTCGCGTACGTCTTTCCCGCCCAGTCGAACCCCGGAACCGACGCCTTCATCAACGAGACGCGGCGGCGTCTCGGTGTCGAGTTGATCCCGATGGAGCAGGGGATGCGGCGCGCGCTCCGGCGGATCCTCCACGGGGGGAACATCGGAATGCTCGTCGACCAGGACGCGCGCCGGATCGGGATCCACCTCCCCTTCTTCGGGAGGCCCGCGTCGACGCTGACCGGCGCCGCGCGCCTCGCGATCCGCGGGCGCGCTCCCCTCTACGTCACGCTCCTCGAGCGGACGGGACGCGCGCGCTTCCACGCGCGCCTGCTCGACTGGATGGAGCCGCGGGAGGGCGCGGACGAGGAAGCGGAGGTGGCCCGCCTCACGCTGGCGCTGAACGAGGCGCTCGAGCGGGCGATCCGCGAGCGGCCGGACCACTGGTACTGGATCCACCGCCGCTGGAAGACTCCGCCGCCCGCTACGAGCTGAAACCGATCTCCTTCGAGGTCGTGTCGCCGCCCGCGGTCCGGATCTTTCCAAACTGATCCTCGTACTTCTTGATGTTCTGCTCGAGGGCGTGCAGGAGCGCCCGGACGTTAGGCGGCGTCATCACCACGCGCGCGTGCACCTTGTTCTTCGGGCTCCCCGGCAGGACGCGCGCGAAATCGAGGACGAACTCCGAGAGCGAGTGGCTGATGACCACGAAGTTCGAGTAGATCCCCTCGGCCTCGCGCTCGCCCAGCTCCATGTTCAGGGTCTGGGGCGGACCGGGGTGCTTCGGGTCGGCTGGCATCGTAAGGCTCCTCCTTCCAAGTCGTTAAGCGGGAAATCCCTCCTCAAGATAGGGCCGGAAGTGCCGTAAATCAACCTATACGACCGACTTCCGGGACAATCCCGAGCGTCAGGGAGGGACTCGATGGGCGTTTCGCGTCAGGCGAAAAACGTGGTAGTGGAGACGGCGGTCCTCGAATCGTGGAAGCGCTTCGCCGCCCGCCGGTGCGGAACGGCCGCGGCCGTGGCCGCCGGGGCCTGCTACCTCGATCCTCGTCCCTGTCCCTTCGAGGCTCGTCCCGACTTCGAGGCCCGCTTCCGGGGCGACTGCGTCCATTGCTCGCGCGTCCAGGAGCGGATCGCCGCGCACGCCCCGGTGCCCGCCGGCTCCGCGGGCGTGGCGCCGACCCTCGGGCTCCTCCTCCGGATCCTGGAGGAGGGCGACGCCGACGAAGCCCGGACCGACGAGGACGACGGGCGCTATCGCGCGGCCTCGCTCCTTCTCCGCGCGCTCCCCCAGTTCCACGCGGCGTCGAATCCGCGCCGCGCCGCGCGACTCTTCCTCGGCAGCATCGCCGGCGCGTTCCCGGAGATCGTGGACGACGCCCTCTACTTCGAGGTCGCCTCCGAGGGGGGCGTGCTCCGGCTCGCCGCCTCCTTCCGCCGGGCCGACGTGAAGCGGGCGCCCGCGACGGTGGACGAATGGCTCGACGCGTCCGCGCTCGAGCGGACGAAGGCCTTCGACGGGACGGTCCACGACGCGCTCCGCGACGAGCCGCTCACGCTGGACGAGGATCGCGACCTCCTGGCCGACGCGGTCTACGACGGACGCTCCGCCGTGATCCCGAAGCCGTCGCGCGAGATTCGCCTCCCGACCCGCCTGGTGGACCACCTCCCGGACGGGCCGACCGCCATCGTGCCGATCTTCGGCCGCGAGCGGGTCCGCGGCGTCCTGGTCCTGGCCGCCGCGGCGGGGATCGGCGGCTTCACGGCGGATCAACTGGAGCTCCTCTCCTGCGCCGCGGCCGAGGTCGGCGTGGCGCTGGAGGGCGCGTCCCTGGAGGCGGCGGCGCGCCGTCGCGCGGGCGCGCTTCGCGCGATCGACGAGTTCCTGGCCGCGACGGCGTCGGCGACCGAGCCCGAGGCGGTCGTCGAGGCGGCCGTCCGGGCGCTCGAGACGGCGACCGAGGCGCCGGTGGTGATCTCCTGGGTTCGCGCGCTCGACGGCGCGCTCGCGGTCGGCCCCACGATCGGCGAGACGGGCGCCGACGATCCGATGCTCCTCGAGACCGGCGCGACCTTCTGCCGCTGGTTCGACGCCGATCCGCGCCCCGTGCGCGCGGCGGAGGCGGCGTCCGATCCGCGGTTCGCTTCGGGATTCCCGGAGGAATGGGGTCCCGCGCTCGCCGTTCCGATCCGCGTGGAGGAGAAGACGTGGGGCGCGCTGATCGCGGTACGCCGCCGCAGCGACGCCGGGCCCGTGGCCGCGTTCGACGCCGAGAGCGGCGAGGCCGCGCGCGTGCTGGGGAGCGTCGTCTCGGTCGCGGTGGCCGCGCTGCGGCGCGACGCGCGCGGCCTCGACCTGGAGCGGCGGCTTCGCGACGCGGAGGCGCAGTTGCGCCACGCCGACAAGCTGGTCGCGGTCGGCGAGCGCGGGATGCACGTGGCGCAGGAAATCCGCAATCCCATCGCCGCGATCGCGGGTCTCGCCCGCCGCCTCGCGCGGGACGCGGCGGAGGGGAGCGAGCCGCGCGAGTATCTCGAGATCATCCTCCGCGAGACCGACCGGCTGGAGCGGGTCCTGGGCGAGCAGCTCTCGCTCGCGGAGATGACGAAGCCGCGCCTGCGGCTCCAGAGCCTGAACGTCCTCGTCCAGGAATCGCTGGAGGCGCAGTCGGACGAGCTGGTGCGCCGCCGCGTCCGGCTCCTGAAGCGGCTCGCGCCCGATCTGCCGAGCCTTCTCCTGGACGAAGAGAAGATCCGCCACGTCCTCGCGAACGTGCTCCACTACGCGCTCACGTCGGTGCCGGCCGGAGGGCGCGTCCGCGTCGAGACGCGCGCGGGCGGCGGGATGGTGCAGGCCGAGATCGCGCACGACGGTCCCAAGGTGCCGGGTGAGTCGCTCGACCGGCTCTTCGTCCCGTTCTCCGCGACGCGCCGCTACGGCGCGGGGGTGGGGCTCGCGGTCGCGTACCAGGTCGTGCGGGAGCACGGAGGCGAGATCCGCGCGCGGAGCGAGGGAGACTGGAGCAGCATCGTGACGATCTACCTGCCGGTCCGGGACAACACCGACCGGAGGGCCCGTCCGGACCGTCGCGGGGGGCGCCACGACCGCCGCCGCCGGAGCGCCTGACCGTTGACCGAACACCCGCTCCGTGATAGTCTTGCGCGCTATCGCGACCCTAGCTCAGTTGGTAGAGCACCGCACTGAAAATGCGGGTGTCCGCAGTTCGATTCTGCGGGGTCGCACCACTTACAATCCCACTCCGCGCGACGGCGCGGGGGCCGCATGGCGGGCTGGTGTAGCTCAGCTGGTAGAGCAACGCACTCGTAATGCGTAGGTCAGCGGTTCGATTCCGCTCACCAGCTCCATGTACCAGCGGCCCTTGACTCCCCTCGAAACCGACCGATGACGATTCAGAACGACCCCCTAGCCGGGCTCATGATCAGCGCCTCGGGCGTCCGCGGCATCGTCGGGGATCGCCTCACCCCCGAGGTGATCCTCCGCGTGGCCGGGGCGCACGGCGCCCTCCTGCCGCCCGGGCCCGTCGTCGTGGGACGCGACTCGCGCCCCAGCGGGGCCTGGGTCTCGCGCGCCGCGGAGGCGGCGCTCCTCGCCGGCGGCCGCGACGTGATCGAGATCGGAATCGCGCCCACTCCGACCATTCTCTACGCCATCCGCCATCACGGCGCCGCCGGCGGCCTGGCGATCACCGCGAGCCACAATCCCGCGCCCTGGAACGCGCTGAAGCTCTTCGGCCCCGGCGGCACCTTCCTCGCGCCCGGGCAGTCGGAGGCGGTGACGCGGAAGGCGCGCGCCGAGACGCCCGCGTGGGTCACGCACGAGCGCGTGGGATCCGTGCGCGCCGACACGGACGCGATCCGCCGCCACCGCGAGGCGATCCTCGCCCTGCCGGCGCTCGACACGGCGCGCGTGCGGTCGCGAGCGTTCCGGGTGGCCGTCGATTGCGTGAACGGCGCGGGCTCGGAGGCGACGCCGGCGCTCCTCGAGGCGCTCGGCTGCCGGGTGGAGCGGATTCACTGCGTGCCCGACGGCCGCTTCCCGCGCGTTCCCGAGCCGCTCCCGGAGAATCTGGCCGACCTGGGCGAGGCGGTGCGCCGCTCGGGCGCCGCCATCGGCTTCGCGAACGATCCCGACGCCGACCGGCTCGCCATCGTGGACGAGCGCGGCGCCCCGATCGGCGAGGAGCGGACGCTTCAGATCGCCGTCGACTGGGCGCTCCGCCGCGCGCCCGGCCTCGTCGTCGTAAACGCCTCGACGTCCCTGGGCGTCGAGGTGCTGGCGCGCCGTCACGGCGCCTCCGTGGAGCGGTCGCGCGTCGGGGAAGCCCACGTCGCCGAACTCCTCCTCGCGCGCGGCGGCGTCATCGGCGGCGAGGGAAACGGCGGCGTCATCTATCCGGCGCTCCACGCGACGCGCGACGGGCTCTTCGCCGCGGCCGTCGCGCTCGATTGGCTCTCCTGGGACGCCCGGTCGCTCTCCGCCCGCGTGGCCGAGCTCCCGCCGCTCGTGATGGTGAAGCGGAAGCTCGATCTCGCCATCGCGTCGCCCGCGGCCCTGGCCGCGGCGCTTCGCGAGACGTTCCCCGACGCGGCCAGGAACGATCTGGACGGGGAGAAATGCGTCTGGGAAGATCAATGGGTACAAGTGCGCGCGTCGGGCACGGAGCCGATCGTTCGGATCCTGGCCGAAGCGCCGACCGAGAGCCGGGCGCAGGACCTCGCGACGCGAGCCGCCGATGCGGTGACGCGTTCCCAGTCCGGCGTTCGCTCCACGTAGAGGGGGCAACCATCCATGTGCGGCATCGTGGGATACGTCGGTGAACAGGAATCCCTGCCCATCCTCCTCGAGGGGCTCCGCCGCCTCGAGTACCGCGGCTACGACTCCGCCGGCGTCGCCATCCTGAACGGCGAAGGCATCAAGATCGAGAAGGCCGCCGGGAAGATCAGCGCCCTCGAGAAGCGGATCGAGCATTCCCATCCGCGCGGCACGCTCGGCATCGCGCACACGCGCTGGGCCACGCACGGCGAGCCGAACACGGTGAACGCCCATCCCCACAGCGACTGCAGCGGACGGATCGCGGTCGTGCACAACGGGATCATCGAGAACTACTCCACGCTGAAGAAGGCGCTGGAGAAGGAGGGGCACCGCTTCACCACCGAGACCGACACCGAGGTGATCGCGCACCTGATCGAGAAGTTCTATCACGGCAACCTCGAGACCGCCGTGGCGACCGCGCTCCCGCTCCTGACGGGAACGTACGGCATCGCGGTCATCTCCTCGGAGGAGCCGCGCAAGATCGTCGGCGCCCGCCACGGCAGCCCGCTCGTGGTCGGGATCTGCGACAACGACGAGTACATCCTCGCTTCCGACGTCTCGGCGATCATCCGGCACACGAATCAGGTGGTCTACCTGGACGACGAAGAGATGGTGGTCCTGACGCCGGCCGGCATCCAGACCAGCAACCTTCGCCGCGAGGCGGTCGCCAAGAAGGTCGAGACCGTGGATTGGGACCTCGACCAGATCGAGAAGGCGGGCTTTCCGCACTTCATGCTGAAGGAGATCTTCGAGCAGCCGCAGTCGCTGCGGAACACGCTCCGCGGCCGCCTCATGACGGACGAGGGGACCGCGCGGCTCGGCGGGCTGAACATGTCGATCCCCGAGCTCCGGGCCATCGACCGCGTCGTCCTCACCGCGTGCGGCACGTCGTGGCACGCGAGCCTCATCGGCGAGTACCTGATCGAGGAGCTGGCGCGCATCCCGGTGGAGGTCGAATACGCCTCCGAGTTCCGCTACCGGAATCCGATGCTCCGTCCGGGCACCGTCGTGCTCGCCGTGAGCCAGTCGGGGGAGACGGCCGACACGCTGGCGGCCATGCGCGAGGCGAAGCGGAAGGGGGCGCGCGTCCTCGGCGTCTGCAACGTGGTCGGCTCGACCATCGCGCGCGAGTCGGACGGCGGCGTCTACATCCACGCGGGTCCCGAGATCGGCGTCGCCTCCACGAAGGCATTCACGTCGCAGGTCGCGGCGCTCACGCTCTTCACGCTCTACCTCGGCCGCCTGGGCGAGCTGTCGCCCGAGCTGGGCGCGACGATCGCGCGCGAGCTCGCGGAGATTCCCGGCAAGGTGGAGCGGATCTTGGCCGGGCACGAGGACGTCCGCGCGATCGCGAAGGCCTACGCGCACCACAACAACTTCCTCTACCTCGGCCGCGGCGTGAACTTCCCGGTGGCCCTGGAAGGGGCGCTGAAGCTGAAGGAGATCTCCTACATCCACGC